>JANXXE010000226.1 GCA_025350815.1 Myxococcales bacterium
GTGGCGGACCGACCCCGTGGCCAGCTTGCCGCCCTTGCGCTGGTGTTCCAGCCACCGTAGGACGGGCGCGACCGACTGCGTGTCCGCCATCGTCATGTCTGCCCACCAGGGCTTCAGGTGAAGGACGTAGCGGTTGTGATCGTCCTTCGCGTTCCTGTTGGTGAGGGTCTCGATCCACTCGTTCATCAAAGGCCCCAGCCGCGGGCTGGCCGTGCGTTCCTCGATCCCGACCTGGCCCTGCTGCACGCGCCCCTCGGCGGCGCGGAGGATCTTCTTCGCCTTCTCGATCGTGTCCGCGCCCTTCGCCAACTTCATCCGCCGTCGGCCGTCAGCGTCGACGAATCGGATGTAGTACTTCGGGTCGGATCGAGTTCCGCCCTTGAGGATGTTTGGGACGCTGGTCGTCTGGCGGATCGCCTTGGTGGTCACCATCGGACCATCCTAACCCCGGTTCGGGATACCACCGGGATACGGCGGTTTCTGTGATTTCCAGGATTTCAAAAATCCTGAATGATTTTCGGTGGGCGCGGCGGGACTCGAACCCACTACCCCCGGCTTCGGAGGCCGGTACTCTATCCAGATGAGCTACGCGCCCGGAATGACGAAGGATAGGTCTTTACCCTAGCTGGTGCGGGGGGCGCAAGGGGCGCGGACGCTACGCGGCGAACGAATGTGGCCGGCGTTACTTGTTTTATGGTGGTAATATTATGGGTGGCAAGCCTCGGTCACCTGGCCGTCGGTATGTTGGTGGGGCGTGCGCATGGCACGCTGGTCACGCGGCGGCAGACGGTCCTGGCGACCGCGGCCTTCGCGGGCCTGGCGCTGTTGCCCGACATCGATGTGATTGGGCTGGCACTGGGTGGCCCCGACGACGGTCCCGCGGGGCACCGGGGCGTGACCCATTCGCTGCTGTTCGCCGCCGTGCTGGCGGTGGGGGGCGGACTGTGGGCGCGCAGGCTGGGGATGCGGCCGTGGCCGACGGCGTTTCTGTCATTCGTGGCGGTGGCCAGTCACGGCCTGCTGGATGCCTTCAGCTATGACAGCCGTGGGCCGTATCTTTTGTGGCCGCTGTCTGATCTGCGCGTGGCATCGCCCTGGCGTCCGATTCCCGGCGCGCCGACGGGGCTGGAATTCATCAGCGCGCAAGGCTTCGAGGTGGCCGCCATCGAGCTGATCTATTTTTCGCCGCTGATCCTGTTCGCTTTGTTGTGGCGCCGCCCGGGTCGGTCGGACGAATTGACCCTGCGTGGGGCGCTGGTGCGGTCGACGGTCATCGGCGCCTGCGTACTGGGCTGTCTGGTGACGGCGGATCTTGTCGTGCGCGACACCAGGCTGGTGGCCTATCTCGAAAGTCGTTCACTGCTGCGGTTGGCGGTCGAGGATCGCGGCCACATCCGGCTGACCCCGTGGCCCGGGCATCGCGAGGTCGGCGGCGTGGGGCGGGCTGGTGCGCGCAAACAAGTGGTTGAAAGCGCGTCCGATGTTCCTATGATGCGGCAATGAACCGCCGACGCGTGACGTTCCTGCTGGCCGGGTTGCTGCTGGTGCCTTCGGTTGTCGTTGCCGCGCCGAAAAGTGCGGTCGACGGGTTTGCGGGAAGATGGGACATGACCGTCACAGCGTCGGAGGGGAAGGTTTTCCCGTCGTGGCTTCAGGTCGAACATCAGGGTGAGGCGTTGAGCGTGTCGATGGTGGGTCGCGTCGGCAGCGTCGTGCCGGTGCCGGACGCCGCCATCGACAACGGCGTGTTGGTTTTCAAGACCAAGGCCGGCGCGCCACCGGTCGAGACCGTCTACCGCGGCAAGCGGATGAAATCGGGGAAGGGCCTGGACGGCACCGTGACCACGGGCGATGGGGCATCACGGCCGTGGGTGGCGGTGCGGGCGCCCGCGTGGAAGACGCCGAAGGGTGCCGCCGCGCAACGAAAGCCTGCCCGCGCCGTGGCGTTGTTCAACGGCACCGACGTGGGGGGCTGGCTGCCGGCGGACAAGACCAAGCCGGTGGGCTGGGTGGTCGCGGACGGTGCGCTCGACAACCAGGGGCGCGCGAACAACATCTATTCGGACAGGAAGTTTTCAGACTTCAAGCTGCAGGTCGAGTTCAACGTCGGGCCCAAAAGCAACAGCGGCGTCTACCTGCGCGGGCGTTACGAGATCCAGATTCTGGATGATGCCGGACTGCCGCCCGAGTCGCACGGCAATGGTTCCCTTTACGGATTTATTACGCCGTCGACCAACGCCAGCAAGCCTGCGGGCGAATGGCAGACGCTGGAGGCCACCCTGGTGGGTAACCGCGCAACCGTCGTCCTGAACGGCACCACCGTCATCGACGACGAGGAGATCCCCGGCGTCACGGGCGGCGCCCTCGACAGTGACGAAGCCCGGCCCGGCCCCATCATGTTGCAGGGGGACCACGGGCCGATTCAGTATCGCAAGGTCGTCGTCACGCCGTTCAAGTAGGCGCGCGCGGGCAGCCGGCGCTCAGCGACTGCGCAACGCCGCGGCGATGGCCTGCT
>JANXXE010000001.1 GCA_025350815.1 Myxococcales bacterium
CAAGGGCCGTAACGTCGTGCTCGAGCGCTCGTTCGGCGCGCCGACCGTGACGAAGGACGGCGTGTCGGTCGCGAAAGAGATCGAGCTGAAGGACAAGTTCGAGAACATGGGCGCGCAGATGGTGAAGGAGGTCGCCTCCAAGACCTCGGACGTCGCCGGCGACGGCACCACCACCGCCACCGTGCTCGCGCAGGCGATCTACCGCGAGGGCAGCAAGCTCGTCGCCGCGGGTCACAACCCGATGGAGATCAAGAAGGGCATCGAGGCCGCGGTCGCCGCGATCGTCGAGCACCTGAAGGGTCAGTCGAAGCAGACCAAGGGCCAGAAGGAGATCGCCCAGGTCGGCACCATCAGCGCCAACGGCGACACCACCATCGGCAACATGATCGCCGAGGCGATGGAGAAGGTCGGCAAGGAAGGCGTCATCACTGTCGAGGAAGCCAAGTCGATGGAGACGACGCTGGACGTGGTCGAGGGTATGCAGTTCGACCGCGGCTACCTGTCGCCGTACTTCGTGACCGACGCCGAACGCATGGAATGCGTTCTCGACGACGCGTACATCCTGGTGCACGAGAAGAAGATCTCGAACATGAAGGATCTGCTGCCCCTGCTGGAGCAGACGGCCAAGAGCGGCAAGCCGCTGCTGATCGTCGCCGAAGAGGTTGACGGCGAGGCACTGGCCACGCTGGTGGTCAACAAGCTGCGCGGCACGCTGAACATCTGCGCGGTCAAGGCGCCGGGCTTTGGCGATCGCCGCAAGGAAATGCTGAAGGACATCGCCGTTCTCACGGGCGGCCAGGCCATCACGGAAGATCTCGGCCTCAAGCTGGAAAGCCTGACGCTGAAGGATCTGGGACGGGCCAAGCACATCACCGTCGACAAGGACAACACCACGATCGTCGAGGGCGCCGGCAAGAAGGCGGACATCGAGGGCCGCGTCAAGCAGATGCGCGCCCAGATCGAGGACACCACGTCCGAGTATGACCGCGAGAAGCTGCAAGAGCGGCTGGCCAAGCTGGTCGGCGGCGTGGCCGTCATCAAGGTCGGTGCCGCCACCGAGTCCGAGATGAAGGAGAAGAAGGCGCGGGTCGAGGACGCGCTGCACGCGACGCGCGCGGCGGTCGAAGAGGGCATCGTTCCGGGCGGGGGCGTTGCGCTCATCCGGGCGCTGTCGTCGCTGGACGGCCTGAAGTTCGATGATGACCGCCAGTACGGCGTCAACATCATCCGGCGCGCGGCCGAAGAGCCCTTGCGCCAGATCTCGGCGAACTCGGGCGTCGACGGCTCGATCGTCGTGGAGAAGGTCAAGAACGGCAAGGGCTCGTTCGGCTTCAACGCGGCGACCGAGGTGTACGAAGATCTGGTGAAGGCCGGCGTCATCGACCCCACCAAGGTCGTTCGCGCAGCCCTGCAGAATGCGGCGTCCGTGGCCAGCCTGATGCTGACCACCGAGGCCCTGGTGGCGGAGCGGCCCAAGAAGAAGTCATCCGGCGGCGGTGCTGGCGCCGGCGGCGGCATGGGCGGCGGCGGCGACGACCACGACTTCTAGAACGCCTTAAATCGTTAGAGTTGGTTAGAAAGCCCGGCAGGCAAGACCTGTCGGGCTTTTTATTTGGGGCTGGCTATACTCCGGGCCCCCATGGCTGAAGGCACGAACGAACGCAAGGCGCCGCGCATCGAGGTGTACGCCCAGGCCGAGATCCGCGGGGCCAGCGACGTGAAGATCATGGCGGTCCGCAACATGTCAGCGGGTGGCGTGTATCTGGAGGGAACGCCCGCCGAGTACCCCGACCTGAAACCCGGCGTGGACATCGATCTGATGATCTTCGGGGCCGAGGATGGCAGCGGCGAGGAAGAGGACTTCAATATCTCGTGCAAGGCGCGTGTCATCCGCATCGATCCCGGCTTCGCCGGCAAGCGCCCGCCCGGTTTCGGCGTCACCATCGATCCCATCGACCAGGACCACAAAGACCGCCTGACGAACCTGCTGTTGCGCGCCTCGGGATACCGGGTCGGGCGCGTCCCGTAGGCGGCGCCTCGAATTCGCGGCCCCCGACACGGGGACCGTCCCGGGGAACTAGCAAAACTGGCTGGGTGCCCCTACCGGTGTTAAGACGGTGAGGGTGCTACGGCTGGTCAAGATTTTCTTCAGCGTGGGCTTTTTTGCGGCCTTCGTCTGGTGGGGCATGACGGTGCGGCTGGGCGAGCGCACGTTGTTCGGCCACGTCTACGCGATTGGGCAGACCAAGGAATCCAAAGATCTGGTGCGGGGGACGAAGGAAAAGGTCCAGGGGGTCTCGCGCATTTTTGCTTCATCGCCGCAGTCGCCCCCGGACACTGCGAAGGGCCAGGCCAAGGTTCCTACGGCGCCGCCGCAGGAGCAGATCACCAGCGCCGACCGCCAGGAGATTCGTCGCATGATCGAATCGGCGCGGTCCCCCGTACCGCGGTGACAATCAGCCGGGCGCTGTTCCTGGTCGCCGCCTGCTGCGCCCTGCGAGCCGCCCACGCCGATTCCCCGTCGCTGTGGACTGACGTTCCCAGGGGGGGGCGACGCGCGGTGCCGTTTACGGCGATGGAACTGGCCGATCGGGCGCGGCCGGCGGTGGTGCATGTGCGCGGGACCCTGGTCGACGGACCCGGGCACAAGGGCAGCGGGGTCATGACGCTGTCGGTAGGGTCGGGATTTTTGATCGATCAGGGCGGTCACGTGGTCACCAACGAGCACGTCATTCGCGGCGTGGTCGACCTGCACATCACGCTTTATGACGGTCGGGATTTTCCGGGGTGTGTCGTGGGCGCCGACGAGACAACCGACGTCGCGCTGTTGAAGATTTCGCCGCGCGGGCCGTTGCCGGTGCTGCCCCTGGCGGATTCCGACGCCGTGCGGGTCGGCGAACCGGTCGTGGCCATTGGCAGTCCTTTTGGTTTCAAGCACAGCGTCACCGCCGGCATCGTGTCAGCCAAAGAGCGCGTCATCGATCGCGGCAACGGCACGGGCGAAAGCGAGCCCACCACGCCGGTCAAACCGTATTCGTTCTTCATCCAGACCGATGCGTCGATCAACGTCGGAAATTCGGGCGGGCCATTGATTGACGGCGCCGGCGCGGTCATCGGCATCAACGCGGCGTTCTGGGGCGGGCCGCAGCCGTCGCAGGGGGTCAGCTTTGCCATCCCGATCAACATCGTCAAGGTTCTGCTGCCGCGGCTGCGCGCCGAGGGCGAGGCGTTGCGGTCGTATCTGGGCGTCAGCAGCCAGCCGGTGTCGGCGGTATTGGCCGAGGGGCTCAAGGTGCCGTCGGTGCGGGGCGCGCTGGTCGCCAATGTCGAGGCGGGATCGGCGGCCGAGGCCGCGGGGCTGGAACCCGGGGACGTCGTGATCACCTGGGACGGCCGCACCGTTGCCACCGACGAGGATTTCAAGATCTACGCGCAGCTGACCGGTCCCCGCAGGCGAATTCCCGTCGGCGTGATCCGGGACGGCAAAACGGTCGAGCGCATCGTGACGACCCGCGTGGCCGCGGACGCGACCCCGGGGCCCGTGCATCCGTCGGCCTGTCGGGCGCAGGTGCCGGCCGCCGCGTCGGGTAGCGCCGTGCTGGGGATGGAAACCAACGAGCTGGCGCCCGCGCGCGCCAAGGAGATGCCCGGCGGGCGCGGCATAGAGGTGATGCGGGTGACCGGCGGCGCCGCGGCCGAAGCGGGACTGGTGCCGGGCGACATCTTGTTGCGGGCGGGCCGGACGCCGTTGTCGACGACAGCGGAATTTCGCCGGATTTTGCGCCAGACGGCACCCGGGTTCGCACTGCCCCTGCTGGTTCGGCACGAGGGCGAGGACTACTGGACGTCCCTGATCAAGCCGTGACTGCGATGAGACGGACGCAGCTTTCATGGTGACGATCGTCGCTGCCCGGGGCGAAAGCGAGTTGCTGGCCGATGTCCCGGTGGCCGAACTGCCGCACATGTTGGCGGATCCATACTGCGTCGTATGGGTGGACCTGTCGGGCCCGCAGGACGACGTCAGTACGCAAATCGTCAGCGAGATTTTTCGGTTTCACCCGCTGGCCATCGAGGACTGCTTCGAAGCGCGCGAGGTGCCGCGGGTCCAGGCTTTCGACGGGTACCTGTACCTGATCACGCACGGGCTTTCGTCGGGCTCGACCGCCGAGGAGGCCGAGGTGATCGAGCTGGATGTCTTCCTCGGCAAGCGATTCCTGGTCACCTACCACCTGAAGACTTCGCGCAGCGTGGCCGCGGTCCAGGCGGTGTTGCGGCGGAACGCGGGCCTTTTGCACAAGGGCCCGGTGTCGTTGCTGCACGCGTTACTGGACCAGCAGGTGGACGGCATCGAGCCCGTGCTCGACAGCATCGAGGGACGGCTGGAGGGTCTGGAGGCGTGGGTTTTCACACAAGCCACCAACACCGAACTGGCGACCCTGCTGGCGATGCGACGGACGACGTTGCAGTTGCGGCGCTGGATGTCGAAACAGCGCGAGGTCATGCTGCGCCTGTCGCGCAACGAGCACGGCTTCGTCACGCCGCACGAGGCGATCTTGTTTCGCGACGTCTACGATCACCTGGCGCGGTTCACCGACCTGGTCGAAAGCTTCCGCGAGATGACGACGTCCATTCAGGAGGCGTACCTGTCGGTGACGAACAACCGACTGGGCGAGATCATGAAGTTCCTGACGTTGTACACGGCCATCCTGATGCCGTTGACGGTCATCACGGGCATCTATGGAATGAACTTTCAGCACATGCCTGAACTGGCATCGAAGTACGCTTACCCGGCGGTGCTGGCGGTGATGGCGCTGACGGCGACCGGGGTGGCGCTGTTCTTCAAGAAGCGCGGCTGGCTGGGGGCGCCCGCGCGGCGCAAACGGGTGCTATAGACGGCGCATGGAAGAAACCGCGTACCGCCAGGTCGTCGACGAGATCTTTCGCCAGGTCGACGCGGCCTTCGAGACCATCGATCCGGATCTCGCCGAAAGCCTGTATTCGCAAGGGACGCTGACCATCGTGTTTCGCGAGACCTTGCGTTTCATCCTGTCGCCGCAGGCCCCGACGAGGCAGATCTGGGTCGCCTTTAAGGACCGCGCCTGGCATTTCACGGCGGACGCCGCGACGGGTGCCTGGATGGATGATCGTGGCCAGGGCATCGAACTGTTCAAGCTGATAGAGGACACCACGCGCGCCATGACCGGCGAGACGGTGAAGGTGGCGCGCCCTCACTCGACTTCGCACAACGCCATATAGTCCTCGCCGCCGCAGCTCCAATCGTGCCAGCCGTGGTCGGGTCCGATGACCAGGCATCGGCGGCGCCCGCACCATCAATGCGGCGCCCACGGGCGCGCTGGTGGACGACCTGGGGGATCCCAGCCTGCCGCGCGGACTGCTGGACGGCATCACCCGCGCCTGACGACGGAGCGCACTTTTGACGTCGTTGGTTGACTTAGTCCACTTGAGTGGACTAACCTGGCTTCATGGCCAAGGTCAATGTGCATGACGCGAAAACCCATCTTTCGCGCCTGCTGGAACGGGCCCATGCGGGCGAGGAAATCATCATCGCCAAGGGCGGCAAGCCCTTCGCTCGGCTTGGGCCGCTGCGCAGCCCCGTGGCGCGCAAACCGGGCCTTCTCAGCGGCAAGGTCGACCGGAAATTCTTCGAACCTTTGCCGGATGCGGAGCTAGCCGCCTGGGAGAAATGAAGTATCTCCTCGATACCCACGCGCTGCTCTGGTGGCTTTTCGACGATCGCCGGTTGTCCCGCCGGGCCCGTGGCCTTATCGGCGACCGCGGCAACGACATTGTGGTGTCCGCCGTCAGCTCGTGGGAGATCGCCACGAAGCACCGCCTGGGCCGACTGCCGTCGGCAGACGTGCTGGTACAGGACATATCGGGTTGGTTGATGCGGGCCGGGTTTTCAGAATTGTCGATGACGGTGGCCCATGCCCAGCGCGCCGGCACGTGGCAGCAGCCTCACCGCGATCCCTTCGACCGAATGCTGGCAGCCCAGAGCGTCCTCGAGGGCGCGCCCCTCGTAACGAACGATAAGGTGATTCAAACGTTCGGGATCGCGGTCGTCTGGTGACGGGCCAGGTCCGATCAGGGCACGGCCTTCCAGTTGGCGTGAAACGCGGTGGCCCGCAGTATGGGCGGCTCGATGGCCAGGATGTAGTCGACGCGCCGGTTGCGTGGCTCGTCGGTTTCGTCGGGAGTGGCGACCAGCGGCGCGTGCTCGCCGAAGCCTTCGTGGGCGATGGGCAGGCGCAGGCCGCGGCGTCGGAACCAGGTGGCGATGGCGGCGGCGCGGCGCTGCGACAGGGCCAGGTTGTAGGCGGCGGCACCTTGTGTGTCGGTGTGGCCCGCGATGAAAAGACGAATCGGGCCAAGGTTGTGGTGGCGGGTCAGCGCCTCCGCGATCAGACGGAAACTGGCGTCCAGTTTCGGTTTCTCGGACGGCGTCACGACGGCCGAATCGGTGGCGAAGGCGATCTCTTCGTGCGGGATGCTGACCGACCAGGGGAACAGCGACAGGGTGACGAAGAAGCCGTCGACGTCCGAGACTTTCAGATCGATGCGCGCGATGTCTGCGCCGGTTGATGGCCAGGTCACGACCAGCGTTTCGCCGGCGGCGTGGCCGGTGAAGTCGTGTTCGACCTCGGCCAGCGGCGCCCCCGCCGATTCGCCCAGCGCTTTCACCGAAACCTTGCCGGGTGGGCGTGACAGGCGCAGTTCCAGCCGTCGCGCCGGCAGATCCACGCGCGACTTGTCGAGGTCGACCTTCAACTGGGGGGCCACCACCGTTTCGAAGGACAGATCGCTACTGGCGGTGTTGCGATCGCGCGTGATGCGCAATTGCCCGGTGTAGCGGTGATTGCCAGGCGCACCGTCAAGGCGGACTTCCCGTGTGGTGCCGCGCGGGGTGGCGCCGAAGGCCGTCGAGACATTGCGGCCGTCGTCACGGGCAAGCTCGACGGAGATGGCCTCGACTGGTTCGACCGCCAGCAACTTGATGCGCGGTTGCTGACCTTCGGGCACGCGGGTGACCAACTGGATCGTTACCGATTCCGCGTGCGACGGTGCGGCCGTAAATAGGATCAAAGCCAGGGGCACTAGGCCGTAAATCGCCACCGCCCTATGCTAGCCTGAAACGCGGATGACGCTGGCCCACCTGCGAACCTCCGTCGGCGCCTTGCTACTGGCGGTCTGTGCCTGGGCGTCAGGCTGTGCGACGGCCCCGAATCCGATGGTCGAGCCGTTCTTCGCGTCGCGTACGTACACCCCGGCGCGCATTGCCGTGTTGCCGCCGGATGTCTTCGTCATCTACGACCAGGTCGGTGACAACGATCCGGTCAGGTCTGCGGCGCTGGGGCAGGCGGTGGCGGCCCAGTCGGTGCAGGTTGTGGCCGATGCCCTCCGTCGGCGCGGTTACGACGTGGACTTGTCGGCGCGTTGGGACGGCATCGTCGCTGGGAACGGCGCCCTGCTGGTCAGTCGCGAGGATCTCGGCTGGCTGGCCAATTCGTTCGTGCAATTCGCCAACGGGCCTGCGGGCGGGGGCCAGGGCCCCGTCAAGGCGCCGTCGTTCGTGGCGCCGCAACTGGCGTCGCGCGTGGGCTGGGCCACGCAGTCGGACGCCATCCTTTATGTGAACATGAAGGGCGTCGCGGTTTCGCCGGGCAAACGCACGGCCCAGGTCATCGGCACCGTATTCATCGTGGTTATTGTCGCGGCGATCATCGCGTTGATGCTGGCCGACGGGAAAAGCAGTGGCGGTGGTCGCGCCCCGGGTGCGGGCGGGGGGGGCAGCGGCCGGGGTGTCGGGCGGGCGTCGGGTGCGGCTCCCGGGCAGGGCGTGGCCTCGGGCGCCGGCTCTGCGACGGGCGCCACACTGATTCCGCCGGGACATGGCAGCCGACCCGGCGGCGGCGGCGGCGGGCGCGTGTACGGCGGTGGTCCCAGTGTCGGTTTCGGTGTCGGTGTGATGGTGCCGCTGAACGAGCCTGTGTACACGCACGACGGTACGGTTGCCGAGGACGATGAAAACTACGCGGGCGACAATTTGCATGTGTCGCTGACGCTGATTTCCGCCCACGACGGCCGGGTGCTGTGGCACATTCGCGACGAAGTCGATGTCGACGCTGACAAGCCTGGGGAGATCGACACCTTCGTCAGGCGATACCTGGACACGATTCCGCCGTCGCTGGCGTTCAAACCTGCCCCAGTGAAACCTGCGCCTGTGAAACCTGCGCTTGTGAAACCTGCGCCTGTGAACCAATGACGGACGCAACGTCACCCCCCGTCGCGGTCGGCGCCCCCAGCAAGCAGCCCAAAGGCCTGTACCTGCTGTTCGGCGTCGAGATGTGGGAACGATTTTCCTACTACGGGATGCGGGCGCTGCTGGTCCTGTTTCTGGTCAGCAAGGCCGACGGATTCGGCTGGACCAAGGAAGAGGCCAGTCACGTCTTCGGCTGGTACACCAGCCTGGTCTACCTGACGCCGCTACTGGGCGGATATCTGGCCGACCGGTTCATCGGCACGCACCGGTGCTTGATAACGGGGGGCATCGTCATCGCCGCGGGGCACGTTTGTCTTGCGTTCGTCAATCAGACCAGCTTCTTCGTCGGTCTGGGTCTGATCATCGTCGGTACAGGATTCTTCAAGTCGAACGTCTCGACCATGGTCGGGCAGATGTACACCGAGGG
Source organism: Myxococcales bacterium (assembly GCA_025350815.1). Classification (GTDB taxonomy): domain Bacteria; phylum Myxococcota_A; class Polyangia; order Fen-1088; family Fen-1088; genus JANXXE01. The sequence goes on from JANXXE010000001.1 coordinate 8,709, forward strand.
CGACCGCCGCCGCGACGCGGGTTTCACGATCTTCTACATGGGGATCAACACGGGTGCCTTCTTCGGGCAGATTGTTTGTGGCGCGTTCCAGGAAAGCCCGCGATTTGGTTTTCACTGGGCCTTTGGCGCGGCCGCTGTGGGCATGCTGCTGGGCCTGGCGATGTACGTGTCACACAAGCGTCGCTACCTGGGCGAGATCGGCGATCGCCCGGCGCGCGAAGTTGCGGCCAGCGTCGCCGACGGACCGAGCGCGCCGCTGACCCATGACGAGCGACAGAAGATCCTTGCCATTTTCGTGATGGCCTTCTTCGACATTTTCTTCTGGCTGGCCTTCGAACAGGCAGGATCGTCGATGAACTTCTTTGCCGCGGAACGCACGCAACGAACGTTCGCCGGCTTTCAGGTCCCGACGGCGTGGTTTCAGTCGATAAACCCGCTGGCCATCATGTTGTTCGCGCCGGTCTTCGCGCGGCTGTGGACCTGGCTGGCGGCGCGCGGGCGGGAACCGAATACACCGGTGAAGTTTGGCATCGCGTTGCTGACCCTATCGGCGGGTTTTGTCTTCATGGTCGTGGGCGCGCGCGCCAGCGAGGGCGGCGTGCTGGTAAGTCCTTTGTGGTTGACCGCCGCTTACGTTGTTCACACCCTGGCCGAGTTGTGCCTGTCGCCGGTGGGCCTGTCGATGATCACCAAGCTGTCGCCGCCGCGTTACGGATCGGTCCTCATGGGGACGTGGTTCCTGGCGACTGCCACCGCCAACTTCATCGGCGGGCGCATCGCCGGCACCGTCGAGAAGATTGAACGGGGCGAGGTCTTCCACCTGTTCGGCGGGCAGGCGGACTTCTTTTTCATCTTCGTGGTGTCGTCGGCCGCCGCGGGCGTGGCGGTCCTGTTGCTGAGCGGCCGCATCAACAAGCTGATGCATGGGAGCGCCTGACCGGTGCGGCCGCTGGTCGCCGCGGCCCTGTTGCTGGGGGCTGTGCCCGTGAAGACGCGCACCGAGCCCGTGGTCGATGTCATCCACGGCGTCACGGTGGCCGATCCCTACCGCTGGCTGGAAAACGCCGATTCGCCCGAGGTGCAGGCGTGGACGGATCAGCAGAATGCGTTCATGCGCAAGACGCTGGACGCCGTGCCGGGGCGCGCGTGGATCGAACAGCGGCTGTGGCAATTGCACGAGATAGGGTCACTCGGCACGCCAGTGTCGCGCGTCGCCCGCAGCAAGGGCGTCGTCACGCGCTATTTCTATGCGCGCCGCACGGGCAAGCAGAACCAGGCCGTGCTGTACGTGCGCGATGGCCTGGCGGGCGCCGACCGCGTGCTGGTCGACGTCAATGCCCTGGCGGCTGACGGCACGCGGGCGCTGGATTGGTGGGAGGTGTCCGACGACGGTGCGCTAATCGCTTACGGCGTGTCGGCCAACGGCGACGAAGAATCCGTCCTACGCGTGCGCGATGTGGCGACGGGGAAGGATTTGCCTGACGAGATCACGCGCGCGCGCGCCTGCTCGCTGGCGTGGCAGCCCGACAACAAGGGTTTCTTTTACACGCGCTATCCTGCGGCCGGCAGCGTTCCTGCGGGCGAGGAAAAATACCACCGCGCTGTCTTTCACCACTTGCTGGGCGCCGTGCCCGACAAGGACGTTCCGATCTTCGGCGCCGGCCGCGACCTGAAAGATTGGCCCAACGTCGAGCTTTCCCCCGACGGGCGCTGGCTGGGCATCGAGGTATCCCAGGGCTGGGCCAAGTCCGAGATCTTCGTGCTCGACACCACGAAGAAGGGTGCGCGTCCGACGCCGGCCGTCACGGGTCGCGAGGCGGTCTTCAATCTGGCCGAGGTGTTGAACGATCGCCTGCTGGTCGTCGCCAACGAAGGCGCGCCCCGTTACCGCGTCTGGCGGGTCGATCCGAAGTCGCCTGCGCGCGCAAACTGGAAAGAACTGATTCCCGAAAGCGCCGACACGCTGGAAGGGATTGCCGCCGTCGGCGGCCGGATCGCGGCGCTGTACCTGAAGGATGCCTCCTCGCGGGTGCGACTGTTTTCGCGCGACGGAAAATTCGAGCGTGAGCTGCCATTGCCAACGCTGGGGACGGCCAGCGGCCTGCACGGCCGGAACGAGGGCAGTGAACTGTTCTACGGATTTTCGTCGTACCTGATGCCCACGGCGGTCTACCACTACGATTTTGCCAGCGGGGCGACGCAGGTCTGGCAGAAACTGGCCGCGCCCATCGACGCGGCGGCCTTCGAGGTCGAGCAGGTTCGTTATGCATCGAAGGACGGCACGCAGATTCCGATGTTCCTGGTGCACAAGAAGGGCCTGGTGCGCGATGGCAACAATCCGACGCTGCTGTATGGCTATGGCGGCTTCAACATCAGCCTGACGCCGGGATTCGCCGCCGCCGTCGGCCCGTTCATCGAACGCGGCGGTGTCTACGCGGTGGCCAACCTGCGCGGCGGTGCCGAGTACGGCGAGGGCTGGCACCAGGCCGGGATGCTGGGCAACAAGCAGAATGTTTTCGACGACTTTATCGGCGCCGCCGAATATCTGATCAGCGCGAAGATCACCAACCGCGCGCGCCTGGCGTGTTCGGGGCGTTCGAACGGCGGCTTGTTGAGCGGTGCGACCCTGACGCAACGGCCGGATCTTTTCCGCGCGGCCATCGTCGGGGTGCCGCTTCTGGACATGATTCGTTACCACAAGTTCCGCATCGCCCAGCTGTGGATCCCCGAGTACGGCTCGTCCGAGGACGCCGCGCAGTTCAAGTGGCTGTACGCCTATTCGCCCTACCACCGGGTCAAGGATGGTGTCGCCTATCCGGCGACGCTGATTTTCACGGCGGAATCCGACACGCGCGTCGATCCGATGCATGCGCGCAAGATGACCGCGCGCCTGCAGGCGGCCAGCGCCACGGCCGCCGAACGTCCCATCTTGTTGCGACTTGAGCGGCAGGCGGGGCATGGCGCGGGCAAGCCACTTGCCAAGGTGGTAGCCCAGTACACCGACGAGCTGGCGTTTTTGTTCGACCAGCTTGGAATGAAAGGCCCATGAACAAGACCAAGACGCGTGTGATTGTCTTGTTTGGCGGGCGCTCTGCCGAACACGAGGTTTCCATCCTTTCCGCCCGAAATGTCCTGCGCGCCCTGGACCGGGATCGTTTCGAGCCCTTGCTGATCGGGATCGACAAAGAAGGGCGCTGGCGGCCCGAACCCGAGGCGATGCTGGAGGCGGCGTCAGGCGATCCACGTCTTCTGCGTCTGACCGCGACGGGCGCCGAGTTGGCGGTCCCGGTGCGGCCCGAGGGGCCGAACCCCCCGGGCGGGGCGCTGTCGATCCTGCGGCGAGACGACGTCGTTTTTCCGGTCCTGCACGGCACCTATGGCGAGGACGGGACGGTGCAGGGGCTGCTGGAATTGGCGGACGTCGCGTACGTCGGCTCGGGCCACCTGGGTTCGGCCATCGGCATGGACAAGGACGTCAGCAAGCGGCTGCTGGCGCAGGCGGGCATTCCCGTGGTGCCGTGGCGCGTGCTGACTGCGGGCGCCTACCGCCGCCAGCCGGCCGTCGAAGAGGCGCGCGCCGCCGAGCTGGGATTCCCACTGTTCGTCAAGCCGGCCAATGCCGGATCGTCGGTGGGGGTCAGCCGTGTCCGGGTGGCCGCCGATCTCGCTGCCGCGCTTCGCCTGGCCTTCACGTTCGATCAGAAGATCCTGGCCGAGGCGGCCGTGAATGCGCGCGAGATCGAATGTTCGGTACTGGGCAACGAGGACGCCGCGGCGTCGATCCCCGGCGAGATCATCGTCACCCACCGCGACGGTTTTTATTCTTACGAGGCCAAGTATGTCGACGAGAGCGGCGCCCACTGGCAGATCCCCGCGGCCGTGACCCCGGTCGTCAGTGAGCGCGTGCGCGCGTTGAGCGTGCAGGCCTTTGGCGTGCTGGAGCTGGCCGGCATGGCACGCGTGGATTTCTTTTTGGATCGCGACTCGGGCGCCCTGTACCTGAACGAGGTCAACACCATCCCGGGCTTCACGGCTATCTCCATGTACCCAAAGATGTGGGAGGCATCCGGCGTGCCCCAGCGTCAGCTGGTGTCACGCCTGATAGATCTGGCCATCGTCCGCCGGGCGGCGCGCCGGCAGCTAAAGACGACGGTGTAGCGCGGAAATCTGGCGCGGGCGGAACCGCATGCCGGTATCCGCCCCGCGCCCCTGCGCTACTGCTTGGTGTAGGTCACCGAGAATTTGAATACGGTTGAATAGAAGGACACGGTCGTCGCTGTCGCGGTGTAGCTGGCGTACGGGATGTTCGTGTCGGCCATCGAGGTGCACAGCGTGGTGATGGTCGGTGCGGTGCCGCTGGTGGTGATGCTGAAGTTCTTGAAGGTTGGAGCCGCGCCGGTCAGGCCTTCGACAAACTGACCCGTCCCGCCGCACAGCACCAGCGTTTGCCGCATGGTCTGGCCGACTATCAGCGGATTCCCTGGGTAACCCACGAAGCTGGTCAGCACGTAACGCCCGTCGACCATGGTGCCACCGGTCCCCGTCGGGACGTCAGTCGCGACCGGCGCCAGCACGACGGGCAAGCCGACGTTTTGCTGGGCGTTGCATACGGTCGGCAGGGCGGCGGGCAGCGGGCACGCGGCGGTGAGGGCGACGTCAGCGGCGCCTGTGTCGGTTGAGGATGCCGTGTCGACGGCCGGCGCGACGTCAGCTGCGGCGACGTCCGACGGGGCCTTGTCGGCCGCTGCTGAATCGGCAGCGCTGTCGGTGGCGGCCGCGCCGTCGGTGGTGGCGGCGGCATCGCGGGCATCGCCCGTGGCGCCGCTGTCGGTGGCCGCGGAGGAGCCGTCGGACCTGGGCGCGGAGTCTGCCGACAAGGCGTCTCCACTGCCCGTGGTCGTCGAGCCATCGGACGATTTGGTGCTGCTGCTGCTACAGGCTGCCGAACCAATTAAAGCAAAACCCAACACAACAAGAACGGACTTTTTCACAGTGTCCTCCAGGGAAAGTTTAGGCGCACCCAGCTATGGGCAGCGCATTGTACCCTGGATCTGCGGATCTGCGGATCTGCGGATCTGCGGATCTGCGGATCTGCGAAAGAAGGGCGGATCGCCGTCGTCAGTACCAGTTGAAGCCGAGCAGCAGCGAGCTGTTCGTCACCAGCTCGCCCCCGTAGCGCGCCCCGGCCGTGTGCAGCTGAATGTCCAGGGCAAAGCCGCCGGTGGTCTGCAGCAGTTCGGCGCCGGCCGCCAGCGCCAGCACCAGCGACGATTCCGAGCTGGCACTGACGTTGCCGAAGGCATCGCTGATTGACAGGTGCCCAAGGCCCAGACCGCCCTTGGCCCACAGGAATCGCGCAAAAAAGATCTGGGCCGCGATGGTGCTGACATCGTGGCTGAACGTGTCCTGATGATTCAGCGCATGCGCCAGCGTGGCATAGTCGAACAGAATGGCGACGTTGGGAGCGGCCATCAAGCCGATGTCGAAGCGAAAGCCAAAGGCGCCGACGGAATCCTGCGCATCCCTGATCCGACCACCGCCGAGGGCAAAGCCCACCACGAAACCGCTGCGCGAGATGCCATCGACGTCGGCCGTCATACCGGCCTGCGCGTACGAAGGCTGTGAGTAAGTAGGTGGCGGAGCGTAGGGTCCCGGGCCCGGTGGGGCCTGCGGATAAGCAGGCTGCGCGGGCGGAGTTCCGGGCGCTGGGTATGCCGGGGGCTGCGCGGGCGTCTGCGCGCCGGCTGCGCGGGTGGCCAGTAGCAAAACAAGAACGGCCGGGGTCGCAAGTCGCATCGAAGCGACTATCCCTCTGCTCGCGGTGCAAAGGCAATCGCGCGAGTCGTGCGCGGTTTCCGTTTGCCTATAACTTGTGGGAAATTCCCCCCTCTGCTGTTCCTGCTTGATTCGCGGTCGAAGGAGTGTCGAATGCGTAGACTCAGTCTCACGGTGCTGCTGGCGACAGCGGTTCTGTCACCGACGGCGGCCCGGGCTCAGACCGTCAAGCCGCGCTTTTTGCTGCTCATCGACAATTCCGGCTCGATGCTGGAATCAGCCGCCACGCGGGTTCGTACGCACGGCGACGGATCGCAAGCGCACCCCGGATGCGATCTCGACACCAACGGCAAGTACGACGACAGCAAGCTGTACCAGGCCAAGGCCGCCCTCAATGAAACCGTCGCGGCCTTTGGGTCGGTCGAGTTTTCTCTGGCGCGCTACCACGCCAATGAGCTGGGGCAGATCTGCAATTTCGACCGCGACTGCACGATCCTGGGCATGGGCGCCAACATCTGCGTCGGCGGCCGCTGCGCTTACCGGCCGCCCAACGGCGCCGGGGACTATACGGAATGCACCGGCGGCACGGCGACGGGCAATGGTTGCATCCGCTGCGCCACGGCCGGCGGCGGACCCAACTATGTCTACTCGAACGGTACGGCCTGCTGCCCGGCCAATTCGCCAAAGTCCGGGGGATTCGGCATCGCCGGCGACGTCATCGTGGCCTTTCCGCCGGCCGGCGTCACCAACACATCCGAGTTGCTGATGTGGATGGACGGCGTCGAGGATTTTCCCTTCGGGACGAACAAGGAACTGCGGGCTTCCACGACCACGCCCATCGGCGGCGCGCTGAACGGCGTGCGGGACTGGCTGGTGAACGACGCCAGCACCGTCGGCGCGGGCGCGGGCATCCTGAACCGCGATCCGCAGATCGGCTGTCGGTCGTACAACGTGGTCCTGGTGACCGACGGGCTTGAGGTGGGCAACTGCGTGAACACCTGCGGTATCAACGCCGCACGCGCGGCGGCGCTAATGTATCACAGCTGCACCCACGGCGGCCTGTGGGATGCGGTCGATGCGCGCTGTGAAATTGCCGGCGATCCGAACGGCACGGCGGAAGTCCGGGTCAAGACCTACGTCGTGGGGTTCACTGTGAATGATCCTTCGCTGAACGCGGTGGCGGCGGCGGGTGGTACCGGTACGGCGCTGCTGGCGAATAACCAGGCGGAACTGGCGGCGCGCCTGGGCGACATCGTCGCGGCATCGATTCCGACAGAATCCTGCGACTGCCAGGACAACACCTGCGACGGCAAGGTGGACGAGACGTTCGTCACCAAAGGGGCGACCTGCACAGTCGGCATTGGGCGTTGCAAGCGGCAGGGACAGTTCGGCTGCAGCGCCGACGGTTCGGGCGTCGTCTGTGCGTCCAGCCCGTCGGGGATCTGCCCCGCGGCCGAGTTGGTCCCGGGCGTCCCGCTGACCGAGCAGTGCGGCGCCGCGCCCAACTGCGAGGCGCCCACGCCCGAGGACTGCGCCGACGACAACTGCAACGGCCTGGTCGACGAAAACATGTCCTGCTCGTGCGTCGCCAAGCCCGAGATCTGCAACGGCCTGGACGACGACTGCAATGGGGCAATTGACGACATCGCGTCGGTGTCCTGCGGCCTGAACATCGGTGAATGCCGGCCGGGCATGACCGCGTGCGTGGACGACGGACAGGGCGGCAAGAAGACCGTCTGCAACGGCGGCACCACCCCTGTGCCCGAGCTGTGCGACGGCAAGGACAACGACTGTGACGGTGTCACCGATGGGTTCGGCCTGGGCTGCTACCCGGCCGACGCCACCGGCTGCACGCTAAATGTGACGCCGACCAGCTGCGCATCGGTCCCGCGCGAGCAATGGCAATGCGCGGGCGTGTGCGCGCCGGGGCTGCTGACGTGCACGCAGGGAACGTGCGGCATGTGCGCCGGGGCCGTGACACCGACAACCGAGGTCGCCTGCGACAAGCTGGACAACGATTGCGACGGCGAGGTCGACGAGGGCTTCAATATTGGTGGCGGTTGCGGGCCTGGGCTGGGCGGCATCGGCGAATGTCGCGCCGGCGCACTTCAGTGTGTGGACAATGCGTTGAAATGCGTCGGCGGGCAGGGGCCCATCGACGAGATATGCAACGGCAAGGACGACGACTGCGACGGCATGGTCGACAACCTGCCGGGCAGCTGCGGCCCGACGCTGGGCGAATGCCGCGCGGGCAAGCCCATGTGCAGCGGTACACAGACCGTCTGCAACCAGCCGATGGCGCCCACTGGCGAGATCTGCAACGGCAAGGACGACGACTGCAACGGCCTGACCGACGACGACCCCAAGGATGCGGATCTGTTGGTGACGACGGCGTGTGGATCGGCCGTCGGCATTTGCCGGCCGGGCGTCTTGCGTTGCATCGGCGGCATGAAGTCCTGCGAGGGTGGCGTGCAGGCCGAGATTGAACGTTGCAACAACGTGGACGACGATTGCGACGGCATGGTCGACAACGGCATTGCGGCGCCTGGCCCGTGTCCCCCACCGGGGCTGATGCTGGGCTCGCCGGTCGTCGGCGAATGCGTCCCGGCCATGAATGTCTGCGAGCCCGATGGAGTCGGCGGGGCCCTGTGGCGCTGTGTCGGCGGCGTTGGACCTGCGGCCGAAGCCTGCGACGGCAAGGACAACGACTGCGACGGCACCATCGACAACGGGGCCCGGTGCGCCGACGACGCCAACTTCGGCTGTTTCGAGGGCAGCTGTCTTCCCCGTTGCGCCAGCACCGAGCCCGAATGTCCCGCCAACGACGTCTGCAAGGACGGCCTTTGCCAGCTGGCTGAATGTGCGAAGAAGGCTTGCCCGAAGGGCTTTGCCTGCGACGTCAAGCGCGGCTGCGTCGACCGCTGTGAAAAGATCACCTGCCCTGTCGCCGGCACGCACTGCGAGGACGGGGTTTGTACGAACTGCCATGCGACCGGATGCCCATCCGGGCAGGTCTGTCGCCTGGAGAACTGCGAGCCCGATCCTTGCGCGGCAAAGACCTGCGCGACAGGCGAGTACTGCCGCGCCGGCTCGTGCGTCAAAGGCTGCCAGAACATTAACTGCGCCTTCGGCAAGTCGTGCCGGGATGGTTTCTGCGAGATCGACAAGTGTTCCGCAAAACCCTGCCCGCAGGGGCAGGTCTGTCAGCCGAAGGACGGCCGGTGTGTGGCCAACCAGTGCGCCAGCATTCAGTGCCTGCCCGGGCAGGTCTGTGTGCCCGATCTCGCAAAGTGCGTGGTCGACCCGTGTCTGGTCACGACCTGCGCGGGCGACGACATCTGTGTGATGCAGACCGACGGGCTGGCACGTTGCCTGACGCGACAACAACTGGCGGCTACCTACGTCGCGCACGTGACGGCCGCCGGCGCCGGTTGCGTCTGTGGGTTGGGCGAGGGCCGGCAGCGCGGCGGCGGGACGATGCCGTGGCTTGTGGCGCTGGCCGTGCCCGCACTGGTTCGCCGGCGCCGGAGGCGGAGATAGTCATGCGCCTTGCAATGTTGCGGATACTGCCGTTGTTGCTGGTCGCGCTGGGCGCGGGCTGCCGCGTTCGACACGTCGAATTCAAGACTGGCGTTGATGCCGCCGCCACCGGGCGGGCCGAAGCCCGGGCTGTCGACGATGGGGCCATCGAGCCGGACGGGGCGGCGGATCTTGTGGTGCAAGACGATTCGGGCGTGGACAGCGCGCCTGCGTGCGTGCCCCACCCCGAGGAATGCAACCTCAAGGACGACGACTGCAACGGCCTTGTCGATGACGGTTTCGATCTGACCAGCAACATCCAGAACTGTGGCCGCTGCGGCAACGCCTGCGCCTTCGCCAATGGCCAGGGCGTGTGCGCCGCCGGCAAATGCCGGCTAGACACTTGCCAGACGGGCTTCGTGAACCTGGACGGTCTTGGCGTCAATGGCTGCGAATGCCAGACGACCAACGACGGCGTCGAGCTGTGCGACGGCAAGGACAACAACTGCAACGGTCAAGTCGACGAGGGGTTCCTGCTGGACACCAGTATCGACAATTGCGGGCGTTGTGGCCGGGCGTGTCGCTACACGAATGCGGTGGCGGCCTGCGTGAAGGGCACGTGCCACATGGCTGACTGCGGGAACGGGTTCTTCGATCTCGACGGCAGTCCGCGCAACGGCTGCGAATACGCGTGCAGCAAGACCAACGGCGGTGTCGAGATCTGCGACGGCAAGGACAACAACTGCGACGGCGTCATCGACGAATCCGACGCCCGCGCCGGCACGGCCTGTTACCCCGATGCCACGCCGGGCTGTGACGTCATCACCGGCCAGTGCCGCGGCCTGTGCGGGTTCGGCCGGTGGGCGTGCCTGCCGGGGGGCCTTGTCTGCCAGAACGCGACCCTGCCCAGACCGGATCTATGCGACGGCAAGGACAACGACTGCGATGGCACGCCGGATCAGGATTTCGACCTGCAAAATGATCCGCGCTGGTGCGGGGCCTGTAACAAGGTCTGCGACCTGCCGCATACGGTGAACGGTTGCACCGCCGGCGTGTGTTCGGTGAAGTCGTGTCGAGCCGGCTGGGTGGACCTCGACAAGGTGGCTACCAACGGCTGCGAATACGAATGCACGCCCGACGGACCCGAGGTCTGCGACGGCAAGGACAACGACTGCGACGGGCGCAAGGACGGGGATGACGACGACATCCTGGCGCCGATGGTGAACTTTTGCAGCCAGGTGGGCGAGTGCGGCAACGGTCCGGGCGGCTCGACCCGCTACCCGGGCGCAAAGACCTTCCCGATTTGTGTCACGCCACCCGGCGCCGCGCGCCCCGACTGGATCTGCAACTACCCCGACACAGTTCAGCAGTTTGCGCCCAATCAGGTGCTGGGCCAGGAAACCTGGTGCGACGGCAAGGACAACGACTGCGACGGGGCTGTCGACGAACACACGGTGCCGCCGGTGGGCAGCCGCTGCACCGACATGGGAATCGGCGAATGCCGGAAGGTCGGGAAACTGGTCTGCCAACCCGACAAGACCCTGGCGCCGTCCTGCGATATCTCGGGCGTGCCGAATTATGTTCCCGTCGACGAGACCTGCGATGGCAAGGACAACGACTGCGACGGCGCTGTGGATGAAAGCTGGGACACGCCAGGTGCCCTGTCCTTGCCGACCTGCTCGGCTGGCGCCTGCCGCGGCGTGCGCGACGATCTGGTGCACGTCACGGCGGGATTCCGTGACTATTACATCTACGCCTACGAGGCGACCCGCGTCGACGCGACGAAAGACGCCCAAGGGACGCAGGAAACGCGGGCCTGCTCGCGCAACCCGGCCACGGGCGCGTTGCCGCCGTGGACGTCTGTGACTTATGCCAAGGCCCGGGACGCCTGCGGCTACGCGGGCATGCGCCTGTGCCGCACGACGCGTCTGACATCATGTTCGTCGTCGGCGGTTCAGGGTGACGAATGGGGTTTTGCGTGTGCGGCGGGCCTGACGTGTCCCCCTGACAATGCCTCGCGCCGGTACCCCTATGGATGTGACTACACAGCCGCCACCTGCAACGGCGTCGACAAGGGTCTGACCGATCCCGCGCCTGCCGGCAGCACTGTGGCCTGCGTGACCGGCGATCTGGACACCGCCACCGGCGGCACGCAAGGCGCCTACGACATGAGCGGCAACGTCGCCGAATGGACAGAAGACTGTCGCGGCGTTCTCAACGACGGCAGCGGCCGGCGCGCCTTCACCCTGCGCGGAGGGTCGCACAACAACATCGCGCAGGGCCTGCGCTGCGACTTCATGTCGCTGGTCGTGGCCGAGAATTTTGCGTTCACCGACACCGGATTCCGTTGTTGTTCGTCGTGTGCGCCGGGCCTTGCCGACTGCGGTGCGGGGGTGTGCGCCAATCTTGGCACCGACGCGAACAATTGCGGCACTTGCGGCATCATTTGCGGCGCCGGCACCACGTGCGCCAACGGTACCTGCAAGTAACGCCCGCCTACGTCAGCGGCTCGTCGCATTCGGCGCGGACGATGTCGTCCAGGGTCTCGCGGCGGGCAATCAGCGTGGCGGTGCCGTTCTCCCAGAAAACCTGCGGCACGCGGCCCATCGATACGTAATTCGAGCTCATTGCCGCGCCGTACGCACCCGCGTCGTGCAGCACCAGCAGATCGCCCACGTCGGGGCGGGGCAGGGGGCGCGGATCCAGCAGCTCGTGATCGTCGCGCGTGAAGACGTCACCGCTTTCGCACAGGGGTCCCGCCACCACCAGGGGCTCGGGTGGGCGCCCGGCGCCGGCGCCCAGGATGCTGATGTGGTGGTACGAGCCGTACATCGCGGGCCGAATCAGATCGTTGAAGCCGGCGTCCACCATGATGAAGCTGTTGCCGCGGCCCTTGGCGTTGTCGCGCGTGGTCTTGATGTCGTGCACGCGGCACACCAGCGCCGCCATGCCCGCGACGGCGTAACGGCCCGGCTCGATCTCGACGCGGATCGGGCGACCCTTGATGCGACCCAGCCGCTCGACGGCGTCCAGCAAAACCGGGCGGTACCACGCCAGATCGTAGGCGGGCTTGCCGGGTCGGTAAGGATGCGGCAGTCCGCCACCCAGATTGACCGATGTGGCGTCCGGGAACGCGGGCAACACATCGACGAAGAAGTCCACCAGCTTGCGCATGTTGGTGTCGAACTCGCGCAGTTCGGGTCCCGTGCCGACGTGGCAGTGCAACGACACGATGGGCAGGCCGGCCTGTTTCGCCAGCGCGCGCAGCTGGTCGCTATCCTCGTGCCAGATGCCGTGTTTCGACGACGGCCCACCGGTGTCGCACGACTGCGTGTGCCCATGCCCGAAGCCGGGGTTCAGGCGAACCGCGATGGGCCCCCGGTAACCCGCGTCGCGCAGATCCCGGATCATCCCGGGCGAGCCGACGTTCGGCAGCACCTGGTGTTCCAGAACGGTGGTCAGGGCGTTGTCGCGAAAGACATCCGCGGTGAACATGATGACCGGCGGCTGGTCGCCAAAGGCAAAACCGGCGCGTCCCGCGCGCAAGACCTCGTTGCCGCTGACGGCGTCGATCCACGACCCCGCCTCGCGCGCCATTTCCAGCACCTTGCGCGACGAATTGGCCTTCATCGCGTAGCGCGCCTGTAGGTTCGGCCCCTCGGTCAGCGCCCCGAGGCGCTTGAAATTGTCGCGCAGGATGCCCCCGTCGTAGAGATAGAACGGGGTGCCGATTTGGTCGGCAAGCTTCGACAGCGGGTACTGCGACAGGTCCATGGCCATGGCCCGCACATATATATCGCGAACCCTTCACCGTGGGGGTGGACCACCCGGGCGTCCGGGGGCGATCCGAACAGGGTTCGCACGGCACCGATACCACAGTGCGTCACGGAATGGCGGCTTTTTGGCATGGACCCTCATTTTGGGATAAGGTGGCCCCTTTCCAATAGGAGTAACGAACATGAAGAACCTGAGCCTTTCCTTCCTTTTCATCGCGCTGACCCTTTACGGCTGCAAGTCGGACGACAAGAAGACCACCGACGGCAGCCCGACGGCTACCGACGGCAGTGGCAGCACCTCTGATGGTAGCGGCGCTGACAAAGCCGCCAGCGACAGCGCACCCGCCACCGACACCACGACGTCCCCTGATGTGTCCAAGGACACGGCGCCGACCGGGGATACGGCCGCAGTCGATCTGGCCTCCAGCACCGACGCCGTCAAGGATACGGGCAGCAGCACCGACGTGACCGCGGCCGCCGACATCTGTGCCAGCTACGTTGCCGGCAGCGGGATGCTGGCGGGCGTCTCGGCCGCCGCCTTCTGTGACGAGTACGAGACCGTCTGCCACTTTGGTGGCGCCGGCTATGCCACCAAGGCGGCCTGTATCACCTCGTACGGCGGCGCCGCCGCGGTGGGCCAGACCTGCCGCGCCGGCCACCTGTGCAATGCCAAGGCCCCGGGCGGGGCAGCCACCCACTGTCCGCACGCCACAGGAGCGGCCGTCTGCCAGTAAGCCGTCCCCCTGTCTGAATCCAAGGCCGATCCGCCGCGAGGTGGGTCGGCCTTTTTTTTGTCCGGAGGGCTGTCTAGTTGCCCATGACCGGCGTCAGGGCCCGGTCGAAATAAGCGTCGATTCGTTTTTGATGCTCGGGCAGCACGTCGACGAATTTGACCCCCATGCCCAGGGCCAGTTCCGCGTTGATCGATACGATCTGCCCGGCCACCGTGACGGCCTGGTCGTCGCCCGGCAGCGTGAACTTCAGCCCCACCGTGGTCCCGACGGCAATGGGGATGGTGTGATCCAGATACAGGCCGCCGCGGGACACGTTACCGGCACGGCGAAAGACCTGGGCGTCGTCGCTGAATTCCTCGACCCACATCTCGATGGGAATGCGCGCGCTGCTGCGGCGTTCGGCACCAGCGTCCGCCGTCGCGGGTTTTGCCTTTTCCACCGGATCGCCCGCCATGACATGGCATGCTAACCATTCGGATCTGGCAGCACAAGTTTTGGTTGGCCGACCGTGAAGCTTGCTCGCAAACTGATATTCGCGTTCTTGCTGGGAACCATGGCCGTTCTTGCAGTCAGCGCGTGGTTGCGCGTCAACCGCGAGATCGAATTGTTCGACAGCGACATGCAGCGGGACAACCGCCTGGTGGGACGCGCCATGGCCACCGCAGTGTCGCGGGTGTGGGCGATGCAGGGGCAACAGGCGGCGCTGCATCTCATCGATTCATTCATCGACAAGGACAGCCACGTGCAGGTGCGCTGGGTCTGGCCGGACGCGCCAGCGGGCGATCCCCATGCGCCGGCGCTGGATGATGACGCGCGCGGCCTGCTGCGCGGCGGACACGAGTTGTCTCGTCGACTGGAAGATCGCGGCGTCTTGCTGACCTACGTCCCCGTGGACATCGCGTCGGTGCGGCCGGGCGCACTGGAATTGAGCGAAACGCTGGAGGCCCAACGCCGGTACGTATCCCGTTCGGTGCTGACCGCGGGCCTTGCCACGGGCGCGCTGGTGGTGGTGGCCGCGGTGTTGGCGTCGTTACTGGGTGGCTTCTTTATTGGGCATCCGGTGCAGATGTTGCTTGAAACAGTTCGCAGCATCGGGCGCGGCGATCTGAAACACCCGGTGGCCATCAACCGCAACGACGAGCTGGCCGAGTTGGGGGCGGCCATCAACGCGATGTCCGAGGCCTTGCTGACGGCCAACGAGGCGGCGGGCAAGGAGGCTTCGGCGCGCCTGGCCGCGGTCGAGCAGCTGCGCCACGCCGATCGCCTGACCACGGTGGGCCGCCTGGCGTCCGGCGTTGCGCACGAGCTGGGCACGCCGCTGAACATCGTGGCAGGCCGCGCGCAGATGATCGCCTCGGGCGAGGCGACCGGCGACGAGGTGCCGCAAAACGCCGCCATCATCGCCGAGCAGACCCGGCGCATGACGCAGATCATCCGCCAGTTGCTGGATTTCGCGCGCCGCCGCGCCGTCGAGAAGGCGCCCGTGGACCTTAGGGATCTTGCCCACAAGACGGTCGGGCTGCTGCGTCCGATGGCTGACAAGCGCGGCCTGCGGTTCACCGTCGAGGACAGCGATGGCGTCGAGATTGTGGTGGCGGAGGCGGGCCAGATACAGCAGGCGCTGACCAATCTGGTGGTGAACGCCATCCACGCCACCGACGCGGGGGGCAGCATCGTGATCGGATTCCGGCGCGAGGTGGCAACACCGCCGGTCAACCACGGCGGGCCGCCGGGACCCTATCTATGCGTGTTCGTGCGCGACACCGGTCACGGCATGGCGCCCGAGACGCAGGCACGCATCTTTGATCCCTTCTTCACGACCAAGGACGTCGGCGAGGGCACCGGCCTTGGTCTGTCCATTGCCTACGGCATCGCCCGCGATCACGGCGGCTGGATCGGCGTGCAAAGCGAACTTGGCAAGGGCAGCACGGTGTCGATATACCTGGCGGCGTCATGACTGGGCGGGTCCTTATCGTCGACGACGATCGCGACATGTGCGATTTCATCGAGGCCGGTCTGCGCAAGCGCGGCTTCGAGACGACCGCGCGCACGACGGCGGAAGAGGCGTTCGCGACTTTGCGGGACGGGGATTTCGACGTCGTGATCTCGGATCTCAACATGCGCGGTATGAACGGCATCGAGCTGTGCGAACGCATCGTGGACAGCCGTCCGGACGTGCCTGTCGTCATGATAACGGCGTTCGGCAGCCTGGAGACCGCGGTGTCCGCCATCCGGGCCGGGGCGTACGACTTCATCACGAAGCCGTTCGAATTGGACGTGCTGCGGCTGACGCTGGAGCGCGCGATTGCCCACCGCGCCCTGCGCGCAGAGGTCAGTCGGCTGCGCCGCGTGGTGGCGGATGCCCAGGGTTTCGAGGGGCTGCTGGGCACTAGCCCGCCGATGACGAAAGTGTACGACCTGCTGGATCGCGTCGCGGGGACCGATGCGACCGTTCTGATATCGGGTGAAAGCGGTACGGGAAAGGAACTGGTCGCACGGGCGCTGCACGCGCGCAGCAAGCGGCGGGGCGGGCCGTTCGTGCCCATCAACTGCGCCGCCATGCCCGAGGCGTTGCTGGAAAGCGAGCTGTTCGGTCACACGCGGGGCGCATTCACCGACGCCCGGGCGGCGCGGGCGGGCCTGTTCATCCAGGCAAACGAGGGAATGTTGTTCCTCGACGAGATAGGCGAGATGCCCCTGTCCCTGCAACCGAAGCTTCTGCGCGCGATCCAGGAGCGCAAGATCCGGCCGCTGGGGGCCGACGCGGAAATCGCGTTCGATACGCGCATCGTGGCGGCGACCAACCGGGATCTTGAAACCGCCGTCGAGGAGCGGCGATTTCGCGAAGATCTTTTCTACCGCATCAACGTCATTCACGTGCAGATGCCGCCGCTGCGCGCGTGCGGCCGTGACGTGCTGGTGCTGGCCCAGCACTTCATCGGGCATTTCGCCAAGGCATTCGCCAAGCCCGTGACCGGCCTGTCGCCAGCCGCCGCCGAGAAGCTGATGGCCTACGCGTGGCCGGGCAACGTGCGCGAACTGCAGAACTGCATCGAGCGGGGTGTCGCGTTGACCCGCGCCGAGGATCTCGCCGTGGAGGATTTGCCCGACAAGATCCAGAGCCACCGCCGGTCGCACGTGGTCGTGGCCAGCGACGATCCGTCAGAATTGGTCCCGTTGGAAGAGGTGGAGCGACGTTATATTTTGCGCGCACTCGAGGCTCTTGGCGGTAACCGCACGCTGACGGCGCAAACCCTGGGCCTTGACCGGAAAACCCTGTACCGAAAACTGCGCGGCTACGGTCTTCTGCCCGACGGAAAAGACAGCGATCCGGGCTGAAGCGACGCCCCCGCAGCGACGGGGATTCTTGCCCCACGGGGCGAAATGGGGCCGTGATGCTGGCCCAAGTACGCGGCGGGATGATTTCGCGGTCGGGCATGGGGGATGCATTGTCCGCCCCTCCTGGGGGCACCTATGGGGCAGCTTGAGAACGGCCAGACGAAGGCCCGATTCGTCGTTTGCGATGACGATCCCGAGATGCGGGCTCTGCTGCGGTCGATGCTGCGGCCCCTGGACGTGTCGATTGTGGAGGTGGGGGGCGGCGCCGAGTTGCTGGCGGCCCTGGCGGACGCAGCAGAGCCCTTCGATCTGGTCATAACGGACGTTCGCATGCCTGCGCCGAGCGGCCTGCACGTGGTCAGCATGGCGCGGGCGGCGGGGCTGGAGACGCCGTTTGTGGTAATAACGGCGTTTCCGGATGAACAACTCCGGCGCTCGGTGAGCGATATTGGCGGCTCGTTGTTGCTGGAGAAACCGTTCGAGCGCGTGGACCTTTTGACGGCCGTTCGGTCCCTGCTGGCCGGACGCTTGTCCGTGGAAGGCAGCGGAACCCACCGGATCGCTCCGTAGGCATGGTTGCTGCACTGAGGGTCTTCGCTTCATGAATCTAGCCGCACTTTGGATGTCGATCGGCCTTGCTGCTGGCGCCGATCCCTTTGACGAGGCGACCCTCGCTGCCGAGGTCTGGCAGCACGCCCCGGACGTGATGGCCGCGCGCAACGATCTTGTCGAGGCACAGGCGGCCAGCGATCGCTCCTACCTCCTGCCCAACCCGGCGCTGACCACGTCGGTGGGAGCCATTCCCATCGGCGGCCGGACGCCGGACAACGCGACGACGGCGTTTTCCGAGGTGCCCAACTATTCGGTAGGCATCGGCCAGCTTTTCGAGATTGGCAAGCGTCGGCCCCGTCAGCAGGCGGCTGCGGCAGCGCGGGACGTCGCGGGGTTCGGCGTCGTGGATGCCTATCGACTAAGTTTTTTTGCCCTGATGGAATCGCTGGCTGATCAGGCAGCCGCCGTGGCGCGGGTCGCGGTTCTGCAGCGGCTGGTGGCGGGCAGCGAGGAGAGTCTTCGTCTGCAGCGGGCACGGGAAAGCCGCGGCGATGTGGCGGGTCTTGAGGTCGACCGCCTGGAGGTTGAACACCTGCGCCTGACGTCGTCCCTGCGCGAGGCGGAAGGCCTGCGTGAGGGGGCGACAGCCGTCTGCACGCGCATCCTTGGCCGCGATTGTCCCCGCTTTTCGAGCGAAGAGCAGGCCCGCGCCTTCTTACAGCGCTTGAACGTTCCGCCTGCCACTGAGGACGGGCAACGGGTGTCTGACCGGCCTGATCTGCAGGCATTGCGGGCGCAGCAGGTGCGCCTGCAGGCCGAAATGACGCTCGCCGAGCACCTGTTGATCCCGGATCCCGTCGCGACCCTTGGTTACACGCGCGACCAGTTCGTCAAGGCGGGCAATCAGGCGAACAGTCTGAGCCTCAGTGTCGCCATACCCCTGCCGGTATTCGACCGTGGTCAGACGGAGATCAGGCGTACCAAAGAGCGCCTTGCCAATACGCGAGCGACCGGCGACGCGGTTTCCTCGGCGGCCCT
>JANXXE010000021.1 GCA_025350815.1 Myxococcales bacterium
GCAGTTCTTTCTCTTCGGCCGCAAGGAAGACGTCCAAAAAGACTGTCATCTGCTCCTTCATCGCGGCCCGTTCCTTGTGGGTCCTCTTGCTAGACATCTCATTTCTTCGGATGGCTTCTAAAAAGGTCTTATCCTGCAGGACAAGCTCCAGAGCCTTGCACGTTGTCTGGAGGGCGCTCTCAACGTCCTTCGGATCCATCTTGGACGACTGCGTGATCGCCTCAAAGAGCCGATTCGTTGAGTGCGTGAGGATTTTCGACCCCGGTGCTTCTTGCGCGTCGGACAAGATCGGGGCAAGGAGACAAAGGATCGTGAGGAGGGCAACTCGTATTTTCATGGTGAGCCTGCATGCATCGTAGAGCACTTGGCCACCGTAGCAACTATTCGGCTTGGGGTAAGCGGGCCCCTCGAGCACGTCGCTTCGCGCGCCTTGTGCTTGTCCGATAAGAGATATTATGTCAACTAGCCACGCGCCATGCTTTGGACCGCCCGAGGGGACATTTCAACCCTCCGCGGACATTTCTACTCTGCTTTGACGGCGCCGCCGGCCGGCGCGACAATTGTCACATGCAGATCCTGGTGACGATGTTGGTGGTGGCTCTGGCCGCCGCTGGGGCGAAGCCCAAACCGAAGACCATTCCCACCAAAGACGGAATGGCCCTGCGCCTGACGGGAACCGATCCGGTAATGCGGGATCGCCACTGGCGATTCCCCCCTGCCGGTGGTCCGCGTGTGATCGTCGTCAAGACCTTGGTCTGTGTGTCCGACAAGGGCGCGGTCACCGGCGTGGACATCTTGCAAAGCTCCGGCGATATGGACAGCGATCGCGTGGTCATTGGCGCCGCCAGCAACTGGACCTTCAAGCCCTATGTGCTGAAGAAGAAGCCCGCCCCCTTCTGCTTCGAAAAGCAGTTCGGCCCTTAGTTTTTTCCCGGAACGAAGATCTCCGAACGTACCGAGTGCGGGGAAGGCTGCCACAACGGGCTGAAGCCGCCTCGTCGGATGGTCCGAGCGGACATTCCTACTTTGCTTTGACAGGCGCTATGCAGCGTGTGCGTCGGGCGCGGGCCTACTGCCGGAGGCTCTGGTCCTTGCGGTCGCGCAGCGCGCGCATCTCGTCCAGGCTCTGCTGCACGGGTGGCGACAGATCGGGTGCGGCTTCCAGCGCTGCTATCGCGCCGTTGAGGACCCGCATGTCGTCGGCCATGCGCCCGCGAATGGCCTCGTACATTTCCTGGAAGCTCGAATAGAACGCCTGTAATTCATCGCCCTTCCGCAACTGCCGCATCGGCGCCGACAGCTCGCCGTCACGAATGCGCCCGCAGATCTTCGCGATGTTGAACAGCGGGCCGGCCACCTTGTGGGTGATCCAGATGCCCGCCCCCGCGACCGACAGGACCAGCACCATGCCGAAACCAACGATGCCGAACAGGACGACGCGGTCGTTGCTCTTGAACTGGTCCTGCAACTCGCCGGCGCTCGCCGGATCCACAAGTCCGGTCATCCAGATGACCTTCGACGTGTCCTGCGTGGCCTCCAGAATCTTGTAGCCCAGCACGCCGGTCAGAAAGACGGCCACCAGGATGATGAACGACGTGTAGCGAATCTGCAGGCCAACGTCGATCAGGTAATTGCGCAGCTTGCGCTTGTACTGCGGTGGCTGCGTGCTATTCGGGACGGCGGCTTCGGATGTGGTCATCTCTAGTCCTCGTTGGGAGCCTCTATCCACCTTGCGATTGAAAAAATTTCAGTAGATCTTCGCCCAGCTGGCCGGCCGACGCCTCCAGGCAATCCCGGCGGGCATTTTCTCGGTCGCGTGGTCGCGAGCCGCCCTGCACGGCCGCGCCGGCGTTGGTCCAAAGGATGATGCTCTTTGACGGCCACCGGGCCACCATCACTTTGACGTCGCAGTTGATTTCCACCGAGCCGGCAGCCGTCCCATCATCCAGACGGGTTACATTTCCGTCTATGAGAAAGCCCATTTGTCCGGTTTTTCCAAAGCTTTTCTCGTCGCCCTGCAGGACCATGGTCGCCGCCGTGAGCTTGCCCAGTTCCTTCTTTAGGGCCTCACGCAGAATCTCCAGCGCCTGGGCGTCGGCGCTGCGTACGCCGCCGCTGAACGAGCCGAAGGTCAGAAATAACCGCGATTTGGTCTCTGGGCGTTCTTTCAACAGGGCCAATGCCTTGTCTATCTCCTTGCGCACGAACGAATCGGTCTCTTGTTTGAGCAGGCTGCGCAGGCCGGCCGCCGCGCCCGGGACGCCCAGGCGACCCAGCGATTGCGCGGCAATGGCGCGTACCATTCGATTGGGATCCCCGAGGGCCTTGGTCAACGGCGGCACGCCGGCCGGATCGCCCAGCTTGCCCAACACCAGCGCCGCCTGTACACGCACCTTGTAACTGGGATCCTCGCCCAGCAGCCGGCCGAGTTCTTCCACCTTGCCGCCTGCCCAGGCCAGCGTCGCCAGGCACAGGCACAAGGCGGCCGCCAGCCAGGACCGTCGAATGGGCCTCATCCCACCGTGCGCAGGGGTGCAGCGGATCCTACGGTCTTCAGTTCGACGACAAACGAACAGCCGCCCGACGGCGCGTCCTCGACCCAGATGTGCCCGCCATGCAATTCCACCACGACTTTCGCCAGGGCAAGACCCAGACCCTGGCCGATCGGCGGCTGATTCCCCGTCGATGCGTAGGGCTCGAAGATACGCTCGCGATCTTCGGGACCCACTGTCTCGCCGTCGCCACTGACTGACGCTCGGCTGGCCTCGCCCACGGACCAGGTCCTGACCTCGACCGAATGGTTCACCGGTTGGCGCAACACGTGCGAGGCCAGGTTGGTCAGTGCCTCCTTCAGGAAATCCGCGTCACCCAGCACCGGCCGCTCATCGTCCGCTGCGCTGACGTCGATCGTCTTGCCAGCGGTGTGCGCCTGCCACGCGAGTTCCGCGCAGACTTCACGGGCCAGCAACCCCAAAATCACCGGGTTTTCCTTCAGCGCCATGCGCCCGGATTCGAACGTCTCGAAGTCGGCCACAGTGCGCAGGCCGTGTGCCATCTGGCTGAACACGGTTCGTATGTCGCGCAAACACTCGTCCATCTCGGCCGATGCCTGTCCCCCGCCCTTCGCCCTCGCCCCCTGCGCCAGATATTCAAAATTCGCCTGCAGCGCACCCACCGAGCTTTGCAGATCGTGGACGAAGCCGCCGATCCAGCGGCGCCTATCCTCGATGGCGGAACCCTGCGATCGCTGGCGCCGCTCTTGCCGGCGGTAGATGGCCTGCGTGCGCAACAAGGCCCACAGGCGCGTCCGGCGTTCCTGATCGTCGGTCGTGGGCGAGAAGATGGCATCCGCCCCCGCGGCCAGTGCCCGCAGGCGATGCTGGCGAAGATCGCTTTCTGCAAACAGGACGGTCGGGACGAAATGCGTGCGTGTGTTGCCCTTCAGACGCTGGCACAGCTCAATTCCACCCGCGGGGGGAATGCGATCGTCAATTAGAACCACGTTAGGACGGTGAACCAGCGCCTCTTCGAAGGCACTGTCGGCGTCACAGGCAAGCTGGATGTTGATCCCCTGCGACTTGAGAAAGGCCACCATCGGGCGCGCCAGGTTGCGTCCGGGCGCGGCGACCAACGCCTCTACATCACCCGGTAAGGTAACGACTTCGCTGCGAGTCGTCCTCTCATTGGGAAGCATAGCTTGGTGACTCCACAGGCTGGACTCACCGTATCAAGGATGTGTTGCCCTTTCAACTCGTCGGCGGGGGGCGTCGCCGGCGGGAAATGGCCGCCCAGAGGGACACGCCTATGACGGCGCCGAAAAGATCGGCCGCGGCGTCGTGCCAGTCCGCAGACCGGCCCGGGACGAACAGTTGGTGAAGCTCGTCGGAGATCCCGTACAAGGAGGCAACACCGGCCCCGAGGGCCAGGGCGCGAACGCCCCGATATTTCGTACCCAGGACGAAGGCCCGGCCGCACAGGGCGCCCAGCACCAGGTACACGCCGGTATGAACCATCTTGTCCGCGTATCTGATGTCCGTGGTTGGGTAGGCCGCGCCCGGAACCGCGGACAAGACGAAGAGAAATGCCGCCCACAACAGGGCGGGCAGCCAGATCCTGACAAGAATCGGCCTATCTACATGTAGGTTTTTTGCTTTCATTACATTACATCGCTAGCATGGGTTCCATGGACAAAAGCCCTTCTGAAAAGCGACAGCACCTGCGCTTCGACAAAATGTTCCCCGTCCGGGTGGACTCGATTCTGTTCGGTGAGATCCCGTGCGTGGCCCGCAACGTGTCGGCCGGCGGCATTTTCCTCGAAACCCACGATCCCCTGCCCTTGGGCGCGCGCATTCGCGTGTGCTTTCTGACCCCCGACCAAAGCGCGGAAGTTGCTGCTGTGGGTGAGGTGAAGAACCATTACTTCATGAACTACGTTCACAACGGAGTGACCAAATCCGTGGCCGGCATGGCGGTTCGCTTTCAGTCTTTCGAGGACGAAAGCCAACATATCCTGCGTGACTGCCTCAATCGCTTTCGCGTTTTGCACTAGTGCCTCACGTCAGAAGATCGGGCAGTGATCGGAAGCCAAGCCGACGGTCCGGCAAGGCGCGACGAGGAGGCGTACCCGTAGGTACGGTAACGAAGAGCAACGCAGCCGGAGCGTCGGATCGGCTTCCCAGCACTGCCCGAACTTCTGACGTGCGGCACTAGCCCCACTTCATTCCTCGGACAGTGGCCGAACCACAATGGGTTCCTTCAGGGTCACGACGCTGTCCGGGTCGACCGGCACCTCGACCTCGCGCGGGCCGCGCGCGATGGCCATCGTCTTCATGGCGTCCTTGATGCGCAGTTCGTAACGTCCGGGCAACACCCCCGTCACCAGGAACTTTCCGCGCGCGTCGATTTCACCGACGGCGGGCTTGGGAAACGAAAGGGGCGACCGGCTCAGCAGGACCACGCGCGCACCCCCGCCCCCCCAGGGATGCCCGTCGTTCGTGACCGCCTGACCCAGAACGCGCGCGCCCTTGTGCGACAATGACAGGCGAACCTCGACTTCCTGGTTTTCCGGCAGCTCGATCT
Source organism: Myxococcales bacterium (assembly GCA_025350815.1). Classification (GTDB taxonomy): domain Bacteria; phylum Myxococcota_A; class Polyangia; order Fen-1088; family Fen-1088; genus JANXXE01. The sequence continues at coordinate 5,080 of JANXXE010000021.1, forward strand.
TCTCGGGGGGAAAGACCAGCATGTCCCGACGGCGGGCCCACAGGTAGTAGGTTCCCTTTTCGAAATCGTCCTCGGAGAAGCGACCCTCGGAATCCGTGGTCCAGGTGTGGAAGAAATCGGTTCCCCCGGGCGCGCCCGAGATGACCGCCACGACAGTCGCGGTGGGTTCCGGATCCCCATCGCTGTCAAGCACCACGCCCCGGATCACATTGGCCCGGGACAACTTCAGGGTGACACGCGCGGCCGCCGCGACGAACGGCGTCTTTGCAGTCAGCTTTCGCCAGCCAAACTTCGACGCCCGCAAAAAATAGCGCTTGTTGGCTTCGAGCCCGCCCAGGGTAAAAGCGCCATCTTCGCCGGAACGGCCCTGTCCCGATTCGATCACATCCTCGGCGCTGCGGACCGCGTGCACCTCGGCCCCGACCACAGCATTTCCGTCGGCGGCATCCACCAGTCGACCCCGGATGACGTGTTCGGGATTCATTCGAAAGACGCGAGGCGGGCCGGGCGGCTGTGCTTGCCGCTCGGGCTTGTCGAGGGGCAGCCGGTCAATGATCTCGGTCGACATACCCGGGTAGCTGAGCCGCAGGGCGTACGTCCAGGGTCCCAGCTTCAGATGCACCCGGAAACCGCCGTCCTTGCCCGAGGTCTCGTCGAGCAGCGGCGTCAAGACCGAGCCGCGCAAAAGCCAGACGCGAATCAGCGCCCCTTCGATTCGCTTTCCACTGTCATCCACCACGCGTCCCAGCAGCAGCGTCTCTGGACGATCCGCGGTCTCTCGACCGAAGAGCGCCCTATGAAATTCAAGCTCGGTCGGCAGCAAACAGTGGGGCCCC
>JANXXE010000072.1 GCA_025350815.1 Myxococcales bacterium
CTGGCTCGCATCGCCACCTGGCTCGCATCGCCACCTGGCTCTCATCGCCATCTGGCTCGCATCGCCATCTGGCTCGCATCGCCACCTGGCTCGCATCGCTGCGCTCGCTCGCTCGTCGACCTGCGACTACGCTTCGTGCGCGTCGATGAACCGGCTCTTGAGCGGTAATCGGGGCGCGCACGACCCTCGTCGCACCGGGTGCGACGAGGCATTGGAAGAATCGGGGTCGGAAGCCAGACGTCACCCTTTTAGATCTGGAAAGGGCTTTCGCACGGTCGCCGTGCGAAAGCATCGTGCGCGCCCGGATGGTCACTCGCGCGCCTGAGGTGATCGCGCACGAAGCGCAGTGAGATTGTCTTCGCGGGGTACTTGACTAGGGATGTGCGGAGCCAGTGGCGAGCGAGCGAAGCGAGGCGAGATGGCGATGGTGAGAGGGGCGAGCGAGCGAAGCGAGGCGAGATGGCGATGGTGGGAGTGCCGAGCGAGCGAAGCGACGCGAGCCAAGGCGCCCCCGAGTGGATCAGCTGCGGTAGTCCGCGTTCTCGCTGATGTACTCGTGCGTGAGATCCCCGCCCAAAACCACGGCCGACGCCTCGCCCATCCCCAAACGCACCTCGATCTCCACGCACCGCCCGTGCGGGGGATAATCGACGGGCGGTCGAAAAACACCGTCGACTGCGGGGACGCTGGCGTATAGCTCGGCGCCCTTCAGATGGTCGATGAGGGCGGCCTCGACACTGGGGCCCAGGCGAAAGGCGCCGTCGCGGAAGATTTCCTGGCCACCCATGGTCAGGTGCAGGCGGCCCAGATCCACCGTGGGGTGATGAATGCCGATGTACTTGCCGATCGCGGCGACCAGTCGGCCGACGTTGGGATCGTTGCCGCAGACGGCGCACTTGAACAGGGGTGAATTGACGATGGCCTTGCCCAGCCCGCGGGCGAGCTGCGCATTGGGGGCGGTGGCGACGGACACGCGGATGACGTGGTGGACGCCCTCGCCGTTGCGGACGACGTCGCCGGCCAGGTCTCGACACAACTGTTGCAACGCCGCTTCGAAGGCGCCCATGTCGGGGCAGGGCACCGCGCCGGACGACAGGGCGACGACGCTGTCCGATGTACTGGTGTCGCTGTCGATGCTGATGGCGTTGAAGCTGCCGTCGACGGCGGTGGACAATGCCCGGCGCAGGGCCGCGCGTGGAACGGCGAGATCGGTCAGCAAGAAGGCCAGCATCGTGGCCATGTTGGGCTCGACCATGCCGGCACCCTTGGCGATGCCGACGATGCGGCCGCCGCCGGTTCCGACGTTGGTGGTGCGGACTTTCGGATACAGATCCGTCGTCATGATCGCCTCTGCGGCCGCCAGGACCGAGCGCGACGACAGGGATGTGACGGCCTCGGGAAGGGCGGTCATCATTGCTTCGGCGGGCAGGCGCCAGCCGATGACACCGGTGGAACTGGGCAGGACCTGCGTGGGTTGCAGGTGCAGGGCGGCGGCGGTGGCGGCCGCGACCTGTTCGGCGGCGGCGACGCCACCGGGGGCGCAGTCGTTGGCGACCTTGTTGTTGATGATGACGGCGCCCAGGGTCGGCTGGTCCAGACGCTGACGGCCGATGATCACGGGCGCGCCGGGCATGGCGTTGCGGGTGAAGACGCCGGCAAAGTCGGCTGTCGGACGATCAAGCGCGATCAGCGCCAGGTTCATGCGCGCGGGCTTCGGTGCCTCGACGGGGACGAACGACAGGCGGGCGGTTCCAACCCTGAAGCCGGCGGGCAGGGCCGCTTGGCCGGCCAGCCACGCCCGGTGCGCTTCACGCGAAGAAAAAATCACCTGGCACCTCTAGGTGTAGCTGTCGATGGGGGGACAGGCGCAGACGAAATTTCGATCGCCAAGCACGTTGTTGAGGCGCCCCACCGGCGGCCAGTATTTGTTGTTGCGTGTCCACGGCAGGGGAAATGCGGCCTTGTCGCGCGGGTAGGGGCGGGTCCAGTCGGCCGTCAGCAGGCAGTCGGCGGTGTGTGGGGCGTTCTTCAGTACGTTGTTGTCCCGCGGCTGCTCGCCCGATTCGATCTCGGCGACCTCCTTGCGGATGGCAATCATGGCGTCGCAGAAGCGATCCAGCTCGGCCAGCGATTCGCTTTCGGTCGGCTCGACCATCAGGGTGCCGGGAATGGGGAACGACATCGTCGGCGCGTGAAAGCCATAGTCCATCAGGCGCTTGGCGACGTCTTCGGCCTCGATGCCGGCCGCCTTCTTCAGGTGGCGCAGATCCAGGATGCATTCGTGCGCCACGCGGCCCTGGCGGCCCTTGTAAAAGACGGGGTAATGCGCGCCCAGCCGGGCGGCGACGTAGTTCGCATTCAGGATGGCGACCTTGGTTGCCTGGGTCAGGCCGTCGCCGCCCATCATGCTGATGTACGCCCACGAGATCAGCAGGATGCTGGCGCTGCCCCAGGGCGCGGCTGACACGGCGCCGATGGCGTCGCGACCGCCGGTGGTTACCACGGCGTGTCCAGGCAAGAAGCGGGCGAGGTGAGCGCCGACGGCGATGGGACCCATGCCGGGACCGCCGCCCCCGTGCGGAATACAGAAGGTCTTGTGCAAATTGATGTGGCAGACGTCAGCGCCCAGATCCGCCGGGCGGCACAGTCCCACCTGCGCGTTCATGTTGGCGCCGTCCATGTAGACTTGGCCGCCGTTGGCGTGCGTGATCTCGCACAGCTTGCGCACGTCTTCCTCGAACACGCCGTGCGTCGACGGATACGTGATCATCAAAGCGGCCAGCTTGTCCTTGTGCTCGCGCGCTTTTTCTTCGAGATCGCCGACGTCGACGTTGCCCTGGACATCGCATTTGACGACGATGACCCGGTAGCCGCACATGGCCGCCGACGCCGGGTTCGTTCCGTGCGCCGAGGACGGAATCAGGCAGACATCGCGGGCGCTGTCGCCGCGGCTGGCGTGGTACTTGCGAATGACCAACAGGCCGGCGTATTCGCCCTGCGAGCCGGCGTTCGGTTGCAGCGACACGCCGGTGAATCCGGTGATGGTCGACAGCATCTTCTCCAGTTGCTTGAAGATGATCTGGTAGCCCTCGGTCTGGGCGACCGGCGCGAATGGGTGCAGGCGGCCCCAGGCGGGCCAGGTCACCGGGATCATTTCCGTCGTGGCGTTCAGCTTCATCGTGCATGACCCAAGCGGAATCATCGAATGGGTCAGCGACAGATCGCGGACTTCCAGTTTGCGCATGTAGCGCAACATGTCGGTCTCCGAGTGGTGCAGGCCGAATACAGGATGGGTCAGGTAGGGGCTGGTCCGGCGCAGCGAATCGGGCCATTGCGGGTCGGACTCGGCGGCCAGTGCGGCCACATCCAGCGCGCCGGATTTCGACGCGAAGACGCCGAGAACGGCCTCGACGTCCGCCGGGCCCGTGGTTTCGTCGAGCGAGATGCCCAGCGCACCGTCGGTCAGTTTGCGAAAATTCATGCCGCGGCTTTCGGCGGTGGCCAGCCATGCGGAAATCTGCGCCGCCGGCGCGTCTACCCGGATTGTGTCGAAGATGGGGCCAGTCTTTACCTTGTGGCCCAGTCGCGACAAGCCGCGTGCGAGGGCGGACGTCAGGCGCGCCACACGTTCGGCGATGGCGCGGATGCCCGCGGGGCCGTGATAGACGGCGTACATGCTGGCGACGACGGCCAACAGGACCTGCGCGGTGCAGATGTTGCTGGTCGCCTTTTCGCGCCGGATGTGTTGCTCACGCGTTTGCAGGGCCATGCGGAACGCGGTCTTGCCCTGGGCGTCCTGGGACACGCCAATCAGTCGGCCGGGCATGCGGCGGGTGTATTCGGCCCTGGTGGCGAAAAACGCCGCGTGCGGGCCGCCGTAGCCCATGGGCACACCAAAGCGCTGCGCGCTGCCAATGGCGATGTCGGCGCCCAGTTCACCAGGCGGCGTCAGGACGGCCAGCGACAGCAGATCGGCGGCCATGGCCACGCGGCTGCCGGCGGCGTGGGCGCGCTCGCAGAACGCCCGGTAGTCGGCAATGGTGCCGTCGGTGGCCGGATACTGCACCAGCGCGCCGAAGACGGATTTGTCGAACACGAAAGTTTCGTGATCACCGACGACGATCTGGATGTCGCGGGCCTCGGCGCGTGTGCGAACCACGTCGATGGTCTGCGGGTGACACAATTCGGAGACGAAGAAGGTGTTCGCGGCCTCGTCGTCGTGCAGCCCGATCAGCATGTACATCGCCTCGGCGGCGGCCGTGCCTTCATCCAGCAGTGACGCGCCGGCGACCTGCATGCCGGTCATGTCGATGATCAGCGTCTGGAAATTCAGCAAGGCCTCAAGACGTCCCTGCGAGATCTCGGCCTGATACGGCGTGTAGGCGGTGTACCAACCCGGGTTTTCCAGGATGTTGCGCAGAATCACCGGCGGCGTGATGCAGTCGGAATAGCCCGTGCCGATGAACGATTTCATCACGCGGTTGCGCGCGGCCAGGGCCGTCAGCTCGGCCAGTAACTCGTATTCGGACTTGCCGGCGGGCAGATCCAGCGGTCCCGGCAAACGGATCTGCGTCGGCACCGTCTGCGCGATAAGGTCGTCGACGGATTTCACGCCGACCAGCGCCAGCATGCGGGTAAGATCTTCGGCCGAGGGGCCGATGTGACGTCGAACGAATGTGTCGGGGTGTGACAGATTCAGCGGCACGTCAGTCGGCCTGTTCCTTGAGGAACGCCTGATAGGCCGTCACATCCATCAGCTTTTTGACCTCGTCCGGGTTGGCAAGCTCGATCTGCACCATCCAGCCGTCGTCGTAGGGCTCTTCGTTGAGGCTTTCGGGCGAATCCGCCAGCGGCGTGTTGACCTTGACGACCCGGCCCGACAGCGGCGCGAAAAGATCGGACACCGCCTTCACCGATTCCACCGAACCGAAGACCTCGTGCAGCTTCAGCATCTCGCCTTCCTTGGGCAGATCGACCTGCGTGACGTCGCCCAGCTGATCGACGGCGAACTGGGTGATGCCCACCGTGGCCACCTTGCCCTCGACGCGGGCCCATTCGTGGTCTTCGGTGTACAGCAGATCGTTGGGATAGTTCGAACTCATGTCGGTCTGTCTCCTTGGGGTCTAGGGGCGCGGGCGGCGGTAAAAGGGGCCTTTGACGATCTCGGCCTCGACCCACTTGCCGCGGCAGTCGATGTAGATGCGGGTGCCGGGCGCGGAGCATTCGGCTGCGACATAGCCAAGACCAATGTTCTTCTGGATGGTCGGGCCAAGGGTTCCCGACGTAACGCTGCCCAGGCGCCCGCCGACGCCGGCCGGATCGGTCTGGTGGATGGTGTAGCCGTGCCGGGCGACGCCGCGCCCCAACATTACGAAGCCGACCAATTTTCGCCGCACGCCACCCGTGTGCTGGTGCAGCAGGGCGTCCTTGCCGATGAAGTTTCCCGCGTCGAATTTCACGACCCAGGCAAGTCCCGCCTCGAATGGCGTCGTGTCGTCGGTCAGTTCGTTGCCATACAGCGACAGTCGGCTTTCTAGGCGCAGCGTATCGCGCGCGCCGAGGCCCACGGGCATGCCGCCGATTTCGCGCGCGGCCGCAAGCAGGGCGTCCCACAGGGCGCGGGCGTCGGTGTTGCGGCAGAAGATCTCGAAGCCGTCCTCGCCCGTGTAGCCGGTGCGCGCGATCCACACGGGCAGCCCCGCCACCTGCGCGGTCGTGGTGAAATCGAACGACTTCAGCGCCGTGAGGTCGAACGAAGTGAGAGGCTGAAGGGCGGCCGCCGCCTTCGGTCCCTGAAACGAGATGAGGGCGGTTTCGTCCGAGGCGTCGTCCAGTTCGCACCAGGATCCGACGTGCTGGCTGAACCACTGAAAGTCCTTGTCGATGTTCGACGCGTTCACGACCAGCATGTAGTGGTCGGCCGCCACGCGGTAGACGATGAGATCGTCGACGATGCCGCCGGAGGTTCGGCAGGCCACTGCGTACAACGCGTGGCCATCGGCCAGCTTGGACACGTCATTGGTAACCAGGTGCTGGACCGCGGCGGTGGCGCGCGGTCCGCGAAAATGGATCTCGCCCATGTGCGACACGTCGAAGACACCGACGGCGTTCCGGGTGGCGTTGTGTTCGTCGATGATCCCCGGCGGGTAGTTGACCGGCATCAACCAGCCGCCGAAGTCGATGATCTTCGCGTCCAGCTGCTTGTGGGCCTCGTAGAGCGGCGTTCGTCGGGGCTCTGCCGTTCCGGTAATCATGGGCGGGCGACATCCTGCGAGAAAGGGCGCCGATAATCAAGGCTCGGAACCCGTCTGTGCAGCGGCGATGTCCGCATGGGCGGCCGGGGCCGCCGGGCCGACCACAAGCACGGTGGCCGCCGTGCGTGCGCTGACCTCGGGGGCGTACGTCGCGGTCGCCCGCGCCGGAGGCAACTGGTAGCGGCCGGGAACCGGGGCGCGCAGAAATACCGTGTGCGTGTGTTCGCCGGGTGGCAGCGAATCGGCGAACAGGATCACCCGATCGACCGCTGCCTCGCTGTGGCTTACCCACCAGGGGTTGCCGGCGGCGGCTGGCAGGCGTCTGTCGGCCGCTTCGCCGGCGGGCGTGAGCAACCCGGGCGTGAATAGCTCGACCCCGGACGGCACGGGCAATTCGATAGCAAGGTGGCGCAACGGGAATCTTGTCTTGACGACGATGTCCATTGCGACGACTTGTCCGGCGCGCGGTGGATCGTTCGGTGACACCCGGCCGCGTGCCGTGCGGAACGCGCGCGCCAGGCTGAGGCCGCGATCCAATGTCGGGCCGTCGAAGGCGGGCAGGGACACGCTGACGCCGTAGAACAGGCGGCCGGTCCCGCCGCGGGTGATGAGCGCCGCTCCCGCGTTTCCGCCGGGTGCCGGGACCGAAGCCTTGGCATTGGTGAAGAAGCTTGCCGGCAACTGCGCGATGGGAACGGCGGCGACACGCGGCATGGCGTCGGGATCCCGGAAGGTGACGTCGGTCTG
>JANXXE010000111.1 GCA_025350815.1 Myxococcales bacterium
CGTTGCCCTTGTTTTTCCGCTTCCTCCGCGGGGTGGCCGTGCAGGGAAAGTAAGCGCGCGACTGTTTGCCCAGCGCGTGGCGTCATCCAAGACCCGTGATGTCATAAGACATGATTCGTGGAAGCGGGCCGAAAGTGTCAATCGCGAAATCGCGATTTTGTATCGAAACTTAGCTCCCTCACGTAGTCGATTTTTTATGTAACGGCGGGGGCTGTGTCGGGAATTGTCCGTTCAGGGGTGTTTGCGTCATCGACGTAAGAATCCTTACCGCGGGTCGACGTGTCGCGGTCAAAGGAATCGCCGCCCGGCGGCCTTCATTATCGACATTATTTTTGTAATCGCAGTCACTACAGTTCGACCAGGGATTCGCCGAATTGCATTGAGGCCCGCTGCCGACAACCCGCTCGTCTTCAGGAGGTTGCATGATCACTCCCGGACCTACGAAACCATTCTCGGGTCTGCTGCCATGCTTGGTTGGCACAAGGACCGGGGGCGCGCTGCCAAAGGCCTTGCTTGCGGGTCTCGCGGCAACGTTCGCGGCATGCACGGGCTCGATCGGGGGAACCGAATCCGCGGGCACGGGCGCGAATGATTCCCCCTCCCCTGGCGGTTCCGGTGGCAGCCCGACCGGCAAAGGCGGCTCGGGCGCGCCTGGCACATCTTCGATGCCCATGCCCCCCATCGTGGCATCTGCCGACCTGGCCGCGATCAGCGGTTTGCGGCGCTTGACGGTGCGCGAATACGACAACGTCTTGAGGGATCTGCTGGGCGACAACACCCATCCTTCGGACCTTCTGTTGCCCGAAGACATCCGACGCCCCTTTGATAACGACTTCGCCATCCAGGCCGCGTCACCCTCGCTAATTGAGGGCATGAACGCGCTCGCCTGGGAGGCGGCCGACCGCTTGATGGGCGACGCCCCCAGACGCGACATGGTGGTTGGCTGCAAGCCCGTGGGGATCACGGATGCGGCCTGCTTCCATTCCTTCGTCACGAATTTCGGTCGCCGCGCCCTGCGCCGTCCGTTGTCGACCGACGAGGCCACCCGCTTCGAGGCGCTCGCAGCCTACGGCACCGAGGCCAAGGACTTCTATGAAGGCGTCCGGACGGCTGTGGTTGCCTTCCTGCAACACGGAAACCTCGCCTACCGGGTCGAGGTCGGAGCGCCGGTGGCCGGCAAGACCGGCTTGTACAAGCTGGATGGCTTCGAGGTGGCGACACGTATCTCGTTCTTCCTGTGGGGCACCATCCCCGACAACGCGCTGCTGGATTCCGCCCAGAAGGGCGAACTTGCCACGGGTGACGGCATTCGTGTGGTCGCAGCCCGGATGATGAAGGACGCGCGCGCCAAGGAGATGACGGCCCGATTCCACGCCCTGTGGCTGGGCTACGAGAACCTAACTGGTGATCTGGCGCCGGCGATGCTGCAGGAAACGTCGGCATTGATGGATCGGGTGGTCTTCACCGACCGCCTGCCATGGCGCGAGTTGTTCCGCTTCGGCGAGACCTTCGCCACTGACGCCCTGGCGAAACACTATGGGATGCCGGGGACAGGTCAGCCCACGGCCAAGTGGATCCCGATGACCGACGGCAAACGCCGCGGGCTGCTGTCACAGGGAAGTTTCCTGTCGATTGGTGGGTCCAGTTTCGCGGACACGTCGCCGACCCTGCGCGGCAAAGCCATTCGCAACAAGCTTCTGTGCCAGGACATCCCGCCCCCGCCGCCCACCGTCGACCAGAATAAACCCCCGGGCAACCCGGCCGATTGCAAAGAGCAGCGCTACATCGCCCACCGGGCCGGCGGCTGCGCCAACTGCCACGCCCTGATGGACCCCATCGGATTCGGCCTCGAGAACTACGAAAGGGACGGCCTGTACCGCGAGACCGAGAAAGGCAGGCCCGACTGCAAGATCCGCGGCGTCGGTGAAGTGGCAGGCATCGGCACGTTCAACGGCCCCGCCGAACTGGGTGATTTGCTGGCGAACTCGGGCGCCCTCGAACCCTGCCTGGCGACGCAGGTCTATCGATTCGCCGTCGGCCGCGCCACGCTGGACGACAACGATGCGCGCTTCATGGTCGTGGTGACGGAGGCCATGAAGAACAGCAAGGCCGGCCTGAGGCTGGATGATTTCTTTGTGAACCTGGTGTCGTCAGAAGCATTTCGTCACCGCCGAGAGGAGGTTACCCAATGAGTCGCGTTCCTAACGTCACCAGAAGGACGCTGCTGCGTGGGGTCGGCGCCGCTGCCCTCGGATTGCCGCCTCTCGAAATCATGCTGCGCGGACGTACCGCCCAGGGCGCGGTTGGCGCACCACCCATGCGTTTTTGCATGTCATGGATTGGCAACGCCCTGTCGTCGGACGGAAATGGCGCACTGGAGGGCACCACGCCGAAGAGCACCGGTACCGGCTGGGCCGTGCCTCGATCTCTCAAGGGTCTTGCCGACTTCGGTATCGCGAACTACGTGTCCGTGGTGTCGGGTCTGACCATTCCTTGGAATGTGAATCCCCCACCGGGTGGCAAGGGCCTGCTGGTTCACTTCAACACCATGGGTCCGCAGATTGCCGGTACGCGCGGCGGTGCCGGTGCGCTCGGCACCAGCAATCCCAAGGGCCCCACGGCCGACCAGATCGTCGCCGACATAATCGCTCCGGGCATGCTGACCCCCACGCTCGCCTACCGCATGCAGGCCTATGGTTACGTCGGCGGCGACGGCGGGAATGGTCGTCAGTCCTACCGCACGGACAAGGGCGCGCTGGTGGGTATCGATCCCTTCGCCAGCCCGAAGCTCGCCTATCAATCGATGTTCTCGGGCGCGTCAACGCCCAACGCGACACCAGCCGACATTGCCAAAACGTCGATGTTGCTGCGACAGAAGAAAAGCATCCTCGATCTGGTGATCGGCGATCTGAACAGCATCAGGAACAAACTGGGGGCCGCGGATCAGATTCGCGTGCAGCGACACGCCGACCAGGTTCGTGACCTCGAGCTACGGCTCGACAAGATGGATCCCGCGGTGGCGCAGCCAGGAGTGGCGCAGCCGGTCGGGGCGAAGTGCAAGAAGCCCGCGGATCCCGGCGCCGATCCGGCCCGGACCGCTGGTTACGCCTACTCGGGCGAAGAGCAGCGGGCAGACGTGTTCTCGGACCTCATCGCTCTCGCGTTTGCCTGCGACCAGTCACGGGTGGCGTCCTATATGATCACGCACATGAAGTGCTGGATGGGTCTGCCGCCAAACTTCCCGTACCCGCGCAACCTTCCCGACATCCACCAGATGTCGCACGAGGGATCGGGGATGGCGTACATCGACGCGATTCAGTACCTTGTCACCCAGTGGGGCAAGATGCTCAAGAAGATCCACGACATCACCGAGGTCGATGGGTCGAACGTCCTCGACCACACGGCGGCGGTTCTGGTGTTCGAGGCGGGCCATGGTTACGATTCGGAAACCGGTGGCAGCGACCACGCGCACTCGACGGAAAACATGGCCATTCTGATTGCCGGTGGTGCCGGCGGGCTGAAGAAGGGAACCCACGTGAAGGCCACAGGGAAGCACCCTGCGAACGCGGTGATCACGGCCATGAACGCGGTGGGGTTCAAGGGAACCACGATGGGCGAGGTGACCGGCAACATCCCCGAGTTGCTGCCCTGAACGACGCCTTGAATGGATAAAGCCGTCGCGCTGCTGGATGCGGCGGTGGCGTGCGGTGACGTGTCGGCGGCCTGCCTGCGTGTGGCGCGGGGTGGGTTCGTGTTTTCGAGGAGCTTCGGCGCGGCACGGTCGCCCGACAGCGTGTTTCTGGTCGCATCACTGACCAAGCCGATGACAGCAGCCGCGGTCATGACCCTGGTCGACGCCGGGGACATCGCCCTGTCCGACGCGGTGTCCAGCTGCATCCCCGAATTCACCGGTGGGTCGCGCGGGCGGGTGAAGATCCGGGACATCCTGGCTCATACGTCGGGACTGCCGGACATGTTGCCCGAAAACATCGAACTGCGAACGCGTCACGCGCCCCTCAGTGCTTTCGTAGCGGGAAGCTGCCGCGCGCCGCTGCTGTTCGAGCCGGGTTTCCGCTACAGCTACCAAAGTATGGGCACCTTGCTGGCGGCCGAGATCGTCCAGCGCGCAAAGGGGATCGCGTTCCGCGAATTCCTGCGCGAGACGGTTTTCGAGCCCCTCGGCATGGCGGCGACATCGCTGGGTCTGGGCGGTCGGCGCATTGCTGCGACCGAACGGTGCCAGACGGAGGCCCCAAGTGACTGGGACTGGAATAGCCCGTACTGGCGAGACCTGGGCGCGCCGTGGGGCGGCGCCCATTCCACGACGGGCGACATCGCAGCCTTCATCGAATCGTTTCTGCACCCTGACGGGCGGGTTCTGCGCAGGGCGACCGCCGCACAAATGATCATCGATCAGAACGGGGGCCTGGACCACCCACACAGCTTCGGCTGGGCCGTCAAACCGGGCATGTTCGGCGCGGGGTGCTCACCCCGAACCTTCGGGCACTTCGGCGCCACCGGAACAATGGCCTGGGCCGATCCGGACACGGGGTTGTCATGCGTGCTGCTGACGACGAGGCCGCTGGTCGAGCCACGGGACGTATTGCACATCGGTGTCTCAGAAGCGGTCGCGAGGGCCGTGACCGGATAGCCGCGCGACGAGGTGGGTTGCGCATGGCGCAGCGGCAATCGATCATGTCGCCTGCTGGTTGCGCCCACGTGGGCCGGGACTCCTACACCCAAGTCGTGATAAAAGATGAGTCCACTCATGACTTATCTTCGGCGTTGGTTGGACCTTTCAGGACTGGTGGTTCTCGGTGTTGCGCTGCTGACGGCCGGCTGCCAGCAACGAGTCTTTACGGTCGACATTCCCGACGGCGGCACCGGTGCCCCCAACGACGATGCGACCGTGGCGCCCGGCTTGAACCTGGATCTGCGATTCGCTGACGATTTTCCTGGCACGGGAAGCGGCGATGGCGCCTGTGTCCTGCTGACCTGTGACTCACCGGCCGCACGTTACTGCGGAAAAATCGGCGACGGCTGTGGCGGCAGCCTTCAGTGTGGCGACTGCCCGACGGGCCTGGTGTGCGGTGGCACCGGCATCAATCACGTCTGCGCGCCCGTCGATCCCAACTGCAAACCCGTCACCTGCGAACAGGCGGGCGGACGATACTGCGGCAAGGTCGGCGACGGCTGTGGCAAGGCGCTCGACTGCGGTGCGTGTCCGGGCGGGCAGGCCTGCGGCACTGTTTCACCGAACGTCTGCGGCAATGCGGACTTGAACTGCAAGCCCCTGACCTGCCAGCAGTTGGGCGGACGCCTGTGCGGCAAGGTTGGCGACGGCTGTGGCAAAACCCTGGACTGCGGGATGTGCCCGGCCGGGCTGACTTGCGGTGGCGACGGCATACCGGGCGTGTGCAGCGGCGCGCCCGCGGGTTGCGTGCCCCTGACGTGCAAGTCGCAGGGCGGGCAGTACTGCGGCAAAGTCGGCGACAATTGCGGCCACGTGCTGGACTGTGGCGACTGTCCGTCGGGACAGAAATGCGGCGGCGGCGGCACGGCCAGCGTGTGCGGTAAGGAACCAGATCCGACGTGCCAGCCTCTGACGTGTCAACAGATCGGCGGACGGTACTGCGGCCGGATCGGTGACGGTTGTGGCAAGACCATCGACTGTGGCGGCTGTCCTACGGGCGAGACCTGCGGGGGCGGCACCACGCCGAACGTGTGTAGCGGCCCCAAGGGCGCCTGCACGCCACTGGCCTGCCAACAGGCCGGCGGAAAGTACTGCGGCAAGATCGGCGACGGTTGCGGCAAGAGCCTCGACTGTGGCGTCTGTGCCGCCGGGGAAACCTGCGGCGGCGCCGGCATCGCCAACGTCTGCGGCAAGGCGACCAATTGCCAGCCTCTGGCGTGCCAGCAGCCGAATGGCCGCTACTGCGGCAAGGTGGGCGACGGTTGCGGCAAGACTGTCGACTGCGGTGCTTGTCCGACCGGGGAAAGCTGCGGGGCCGGCGGCGTGCCGGGTGTTTGTGCCTCGGCCAGCGTGACCTGCAAGCCCATCGCGTGTCAGCAACCGACCGGCCAGTATTGCGGCAACGTCGGTGACGGCTGTGGCAAGACCATCGATTGCGGCGCTTGCCCGGCCGGCCAGACCTGTGGCGGCGCCGGGACGCCGGGCGTCTGCGGTGCGCCGCCGGTGGCGACCTGCATGCCCACCAAATGTCAGCAGCCGACGGGTCAGTATTGCGGGTTGATTGGTGACGGTTGCGGCAAGACCACTGACTGCGCCACGTGCCCGGCCGGCCAGACCTGCGGCGGGGGCGGAACACCCGGCCTCTGTGGCTCGCCTGCACCTTCGAACTGCACGCTGAACACCTGCGTTGTCGCCACGGGACAGTACTGTGGCACCATCGCCGATGGCTGCGGCAAGTCCCTCGACTGCGGGATGTGTCCTGCGAACCAAAGCTGCGGCGGCGCGGGCACAGCAGGCGTCTGCGGAACCCCGGCGGCGCCCGGCTGCCAGGTCACGAAGTGCCAGCAGCCGACGGGTCAGTACTGCGGAACCATATCGGATGGATGCGGAAAGGGGCTCGACTGCGGCGGCTGTCCGGCGGGCCAGACCTGTGGTGGCGGCGGCATAGCGAGTGTTTGCGGGGCACCGCCGGCCGCTGGCTGCGTGCCGATATCTTGCACCCAAAGCACCGGGCAATATTGCGGCACCGTCGGTGACGGCTGCGGCAAGACCATCGCGTGCGGCGACTGCCCCGCCGGCCAGACCTGCGGCGGCGGGGGCACACCGGGGGTGTGCGCACCGACCAACTGTCAGGCGAAGACTTGCAACCCACCCAACGGACAGTACTGCGGCAACGTCGGCGACGGCTGTGGCAAGACCCTGGCCTGCGGTGGCTGCCCGGCCGGCCAAGGCTGCGGCCTCAATGGCGCGACCGGTCTGTGCGTGACCAACAACTGTCAGCCGGCCACATGTCATCCGACCAGCAACGGTTGGTACTGCGGTAGCGTGGGCGACGGCTGTGGCAAGACGCTGGCCTGCGGCTCATGCCCGACGGCTTACACCTGCGGCGGAAACGGCGTGCCGAATGTCTGCTTCCCCGACGCCTGCCAGAATCTGTGCCGCCAGCAGGTGCAGTGCCCGGCCGGTGGAGACACCGTATTGACCGGCACCGTGTACGCACCGACGCCTGCGAAGTTCGGCGCCGCCGACCCGCTGTACAACGCGATCGTGTACGTGCCGAACGGTACCGTGAAGGCGTTCACCGAAGGCGTATCCTGCGATCAGTGCGGCGCCCTTGCCAGTGGGACGCCTCTTGTGTCCACGCTCTCGGGTGCCAACGGCAAGTTCACGCTGACCAACGTCCCGGTCGGCGACAACATTCCGCTGGTTATCCAAATTGGGCGCTGGCGGCGGCAGGTCGTGATCCCCCATGTCACCGCCTGTACGACGACGACACTACCGGCCGAACTGACCCGACTGCCGCGCAATCGTTCCGAGGGGGACATCCCTTTGACCGCCATCACCACGGGCAGTGCTGACTCGCTTGAGTGCGTGCTGCGAAAGATCGGCGTCGACGAAAGCGAGTTCACGGACAACAACGGCGCGGGTCGAATCCATATCTACAAGAACAATGGCGCCGACGTGGGCCCGACGACGGCACCGGCGACCGACCTGACCTCGAATCCTGCGGCCCTCGCCAAGTACGATGTGGTGATTCTGGAGTGTGAAGGCTCGCCGAACGCCAAGCCCACCGCCGACAAACAGAACATCGTCAACTATGCGAATGCGGGCGGTCGCCTGTTCGTGACCCACTACGAATATACGTACCTGTACAACATCGCCCCGTTCTCGACGGCGGCAGGGTGGAACGTCGGGCAGGCATTCCCGACCAGCATGAACGCCCCACTGACCGGCATCATCGACCAGTCGTTCCCGAAGGGAATCGCTTTTGCCTCCTGGCTGCAAAACGTCGGCGCGACGTCACCGGCGCCCGGGCAGATTCAGATCTCGGCTCCGCGGCATGACGTTGATTCGGTCATGACCCCCACGCAGCGCTGGGTGTATACGCAGTCCCCCGACACGCTTCAGCAGTTCACGTTCAACACGCCGGTCGGCGCGGCCGAGGCAAACCAGTGCGGACGCGTCCTGTTCTCCGACTTCCACGTCAACGACATCAACAAGGTGACCTTGACCTTCCCCGGGGCGTGCAATGATCTGCCGCTGACCGCGCAGGAGAAGGTGCTGGAGTTCATGCTGTTCGACCTGGCGTCCTGCATCGGGCCGGACACCACGCCCCCGACGCCACCGCCCCCGCCCCCGCCCCCGCCGCCAC
>JANXXE010000156.1 GCA_025350815.1 Myxococcales bacterium
CGTTCGACGACGGGCCGCACGGACCGTCGAGACTGGCCTACACGGCGGTTCTGGAACAATTCTGGCCGGTGACCGAAGCCGTGTCCCTGCAATTGGGTCTCAACGGCGCGACCGCCGTCACCTCGGGCTGCGCGCTGTCCCCCTGCGCGGACGGGCGGCGCGACTACCTATACGGCGGCGATCTTTATCTGAAGTGGCGGCCCCCCACGGCACTTGGCGAGCATCTGAGCGTTTCGTGGGCGACGGAATACTTCGCCCGCAGTATTTCGCAAGGCGGCCCCACCGAGGGTGCCCTTTATACCGAACCCATGGTTCAGGTCGCGCGCCGCTGGTACCTGGCCGCGCGTCTGGATGTGACGGGACTGCCCGCCGGCGACGATGTCCCCCGCCGAACCGGCGTGGCGGGTTCTGTCACCTGCGCCCCGACGGAATTTTCGCGCTTCCGCCTTTACGGGCAGCGCCTGCACGGCGCCGGCCTTCCCGACGCGCTGGTCGGATTTGTCCAGATGGAATTCTCGATGGGCGCCCACGGCGCGCACCCGTTTTAAGCCCCACCTTCAGGCGGCCTGACAGACGGCCAGCCAGCGTTCGACGGCGGCGGTTCTGAATTTCTGGCGGTGCAGAACGAAGAAGAACCGCCGGCGAAAATCCCGATGTGGCACCTTGCACGGCCGCACACTGCCGCGCTTGAACACATCAGCGACGGCAATGCGCGAGATGCAACCCACCCCCAGGCCCGCCTCGACCGCGCGCTTCAGCGGCTCGGTGTGTTGCAGCGCCAGGGCAATATGCAGGTCTGGCAAGATTCCCCGCATTGCCCTGTCGAAAGTCTGGCGAGTGCCCGAACCCTTCTCGCGAACGATCCAGTCCATGCGCCGCAGATCGTCGTCCGACAGCGCCCGTTTTTTCGCCAGGGGATGGTCGGGCGCACAAAACACCACCAGCTCGTCGTCGCGCCAGGGGGTGACCTGCAAGTCCGGGTGCTCGACCTCGCCCTCGACCAGGCCGATATCGATTTCAAAATTGGCCACCTGCCGGGCGATCTCCACGGTGTTGGCCACCGCCAGCGTGACCTCTGCGCCCGGATCGCCACGCATGTAGCGCGCCATCAGGGGCACCGCCAGATAGTCTCCGATGGTCAACGTCGCACCCACGCGCAATCGCCCCACGTCCTTGCGGCTTTCAAGGGCGCGCTCGAGATCGGCGCCATGGTCGAGCGCCGCCTGAGCTTGCGGCCGCAATGAACGCCCGAGCGCGCTCAGTTGCAGGCGCTTTCCGACGCGATCGAAAAGCTGGATATCGAATTGACGCTCGAGATCGGCCAGCGAACCGCTGACGGCCGACTGCGACATGAACAAGGCCTCGGCTGCGCGGCTGACGCTTTCGACGCGCGCCACCGCCAGGAAGACCTCAAGCTGCCGCAGGGTGTACCGCATATCTGTATATCCGATATATACTATCAGAATATCCTGTTTTACAGATAACTGCCCATCGGTCAGTCTTCATCCATGAGCCAGGTCAACGAAGAACAGGTCTTGAGCGTGCGCCACTGGAACGACACGCTGTTCAGCTTCACCACGACGCGCAATTCGGGCTTTCGTTTCCGCAACGGCCACTTCGTCATGATCGGCCTTGAGGTCGGCGGCCGTCCGCTGCTGCGCGCGTTCAGCGTCGTCAGCGCGAACTATGAGGATCACCTAGAGTTCTTCAGCATCAAGATCCCTGACGGCGCCCTGACCTCGCGCCTCCAGCACATTGAAGCCGGCCAGCCCATCCTCGTTGGGCGCAAGCCGACCGGCACGCTGATCATCGACAACCTGGTTGATGGCAAGCGGCTGTATCTGCTGGCCACCGGAACGGGCCTGGCGCCCTTCATGAGCATTATCCGCGATCCGGCGACCTACGAACGGTTCGAACACGTGATCATCGCCCACGGCGTGCGCCGGGTCAGCGATCTGGGCTACCGCGACACCATCGAGAACGAATTGCCGCAGCACGAACTGATTGGCGAACAGGTGAAAAAGCAACTGCTGTACTACCCGACAGTGACGCGCGAGCCGTTCCGCAACCAGGGCCGGGTTACCGATCTTCTGGACAGCGGGAAGCTGGCGGCGGACCTGGGACTACCGCCCCTTAACCCCGAGCACGACCGCGTGATGATCTGCGGCAGCCCGGGAATGCTGAACGATGTCGTCGCGACGATGGACGCGCGGGGCTTCGACGAGGGCAACAGCGACCAGCCCGGCCGGTATGTCATCGAGCGCGCTTTCGTGGAAAAGTAACCGTTTGTGAGTCTGGGCCGTCGGAAGATCCGCGTCGACGACG
Organism: Myxococcales bacterium; assembly: GCA_025350815.1. Classification (GTDB taxonomy): domain Bacteria; phylum Myxococcota_A; class Polyangia; order Fen-1088; family Fen-1088; genus JANXXE01. The sequence goes on from JANXXE010000156.1 coordinate 2,326, forward strand.
CGTCGTCGTGGGTGTTCAACAAGATGGCCGACGTCTACGACGCGCGCCCGGCCTACCCGGCGGCCCTGGTTGATGCGATCGCCGCGCTTGCGGGCGATGGACGGCGCGTCGGTGACGTCGGGGCGGGCATCGGGCATCTGGCGCTGCCGCTGGCGGCGCGCGGTTTCGACGTGGTGGCCATCGAGCCGGCACACAGGATGCTGGACCGGTTGCGCCTGGGCGCCCGCGCGCAAGGGTTGACAATTCGCACGGTACACGCCGCCGCCGAGGCCTTGCCGCTTGAATCCGACTGCCTGGACCTGGCGGTCGTCGTGGACGCCCTGCATTTTCTCGACCGGCAACTGGCGGCGCACGAGCTCGACCGGGTGCTGGGCCCACGCGGGTCGCTGGCCATCGTCACCAGCGAATTCGGCGACACGCCCTTCATGCGCGGCGTGGTCGAGATCATGGAACAGGAAGCCCCACGCCGCCCCCGCGCCGTGGCCCAGGCGTTCTCGCAAATATCTGCCATCACCCGCATCGCGCTTGGCACCGGCCGGTCGTTTCACGACGAGATCCCCGTCGACAGCGCCACGCTGGATCGCATCTTGTGTTCGATCTCGTTTATCGGCCCGGCGATGAAACCCGAACGTTTCGCCACTTTCCGACGGCGCGTGGCTGCCCTGCCCCACGCCCCGGTCTGGGCGCGCACGTTCACGCTGCGATCTGGAACGCGCTAGTCTGGGCACGTGGACGATTACAAAATCGTTGAGGCCGATCTAGCCCTCGATTCGCACCAGCACGACATCACGTTCCTGGTGGATGCGTACGCCCAGGATCCGATGGGCGGCGGCCGGCCGCTACCCGAAGACGTCCGCCACGCTTTGCTCCCGGGTCTGCGCGCCCATCCGACGACGGTGATTTTGCTTGCCTACCAAGGCACCGAGCCCGCGGGGATTGCCGTGTGTTTTCTGGGGTTCTCGACTTTCGCGGCGCGCCCCCTGCTGAACATCCACGATCTGGCCGTGCTGCCCGCCCACCGCGGGAAGGGACTGGGCCGGCAACTTCTGCGCGCGGTCGAGTACAAGGCCCGGGATCTCGGTTGTTGCAGGCTGACCCTGGAGGTGCTGTACGAAAACCAGCGCGCACGGCGCGTCTACACGCAGGCCGGCTTTGGCCCGGACACGCAGCAGACGGCAAAAGGCGAGACCCTTTTTCTGACCAAGCCCCTCGCACACCGAAGCCGCTAAGCTGCTGGCAGAAACCATGCGTGCCCTGCTTGTTCTGATGGCGATGGCGTCGTCCACATCGCCGTCGATGGCGCCGCGCCCCGGTATCGGCGATCCGGCGCCCGGCCTCGACCTGCCGACGCTGGACGGAAAGATTATCTCGCACGATGTCCTGCGCGGGCAGATCACCGTGGTGGATTTTTTCGCGACCTGGTGCGGACCTTGCCAGGACAGCCTGCGCGATCTGACGGCGATCAAGGCGGCGCTGGGCCCCCGGCTGAACCTGTTGATCGTCGACGTGGGGGAGACGCCGGCCAAGATCCGCGTCTTCCTGGCCAAGAATCCGCTGCCGCCGGACGCGCAACTGTTGCTGGACGCCGATCGCACGGCGGCGCAGCGCTGGGGCCAGGATCGTTTTCCCACGTCCTTTCTGATCGACCGGGACGGCACGATCCGCCATATCAATCGTGGCCACGGCCCAGGCTACGCCGCCCGGATCACGCGCTGGCTGCGCGCGCTGCTGGTCACCACGCGCGCCCCCTGATCACGGCGTATCGAGCGGCCGGGGGCACAGCTCGCGCAGCTTGCAGCCCTTGCAGGCACCGCCCCGCCAGATCTGATCGTAGTAGCTTTGCACCTCGTCCAGCAGCAGATCGTCGCGGCTGACGAAGCCCAGTTCGAAATTGCGACGGCCCGCGCCCCTGGCACCCAGCCCCGCCCCGGTCCAGTTGGCACTGCCCAGATACACCAGGGCGCCGTCGACAACGACGGCCTTGAAGTGCACGCGCGGACAGGCGCGCAGGGCGAAGGGGCCATCTGGACGCAACAGCCGCGGATGGCGGCGCAGCTCGCGCGCGAAAGGACCCGAAGGCGGCGAGGCGTGCAAGATGCGAATCTCGACCCCGCGGCCGCACAACTCGTCGAAGACCTCTAGCACCGAGCGGTACGAACTTCCGCGACTGGCGGCCCGCGTGGTGGTGCGCCGGCGTCCGGGCCGGGCGCGGGCGTCCTCGACCATCAGCTCTTTCAGATTGGCGGTGGCGATCCACACGCTGGCGGTCGCCGCCATCGCCGCCTCGACCACCGATTCGTAATGCGCGCTGCCGGCCAGCAACTGCAACGCCATCGTCCGCGGCGGTCGAACGAAATCCACGATCAGCGCCTCAAACCGTCATGCGCTCGCGGACCAATTCGGGCAAGGCCTCGCTGAGGATCTTCACCGCGTCAAGCGGCATACCCACCAGCGCCGCGCCGGCCGCGACCAGGGCGTCGTTTTCTTCGCTGTTGACCTTGCCGACGTACAGGCCCTTTTGTTTGGCGACGGCGTTCGCGAAACGCACGATGTTGGACATCGAGCGCGGCTGCGCTTCGTCGTAGGCGCCCCAGTCACGCAGGGCCCGTTGCGCCTGCTGCGGCAGTTGCCACCGGGTCGACAAAGTCACGCCGATGCCCCGGTGGCAGCGCGCGATAACCTCAATCCACGTCTCGACCGACAACCAGCCCTGTGTTCTGGTTCCGCGCAGGCGCTTCTCGGCGTCCAGCAACATCGCCGCCACGACGGGCTTGCCGATGTCGTGCAACAGCCCGGCCAGGTACGCGCTTTCCGGATCTTCGCCGCCGACGGTGATGGCCAGATCCCGCGACAGCAGGCCGACCGCCAGAGAATGTTCCCACAGGCCGCGCGACGCCTGGCTTATCTGGCGATCTTTCGAATCAAAGACGGAACGCGCAGAGATCTCGATCAGAAACGAATGCAGCCCCGCGCCGCCGAGACGCGCGACCGCCGCCGCGATGTTCGACGCGGGCTCGCGGGTCGCCATCGCGGCGCTGTTGACCATGCGCAACACCCGCGCGGCGACGATGGGATCTGGCTCGATCGCGGCGGCCACCTTGGCGAACGAAAAATCCTGTCGGCGCAGCAGATCCAGCGCCTTGCCCACCACCGCCGGTAGCGACGGCAAAGTCAGATCGTCGTCTTCGATGCGCTTGACGACGGCCTGCTCGACCTGGGCGGCTATCGCCTGCTCGCGCGGGTCCATCAGCCGCCGCGCTGGGACAGGGACAGCTGGGCGCGCGTCGGTTTGGCCTCGGGCGCCCCGTCCACCGGCGGCAAAAGGCGCGGGCGCACGTCGACCCGGGGCAGCGAGGGAACCTCTTTCTTGCTGCCGGCCCCCAGATCCTCCAGGCGCCGCGCCGTGGGCTTGACCCGATCCTCGTAGGATCCGGCGGCGGCATTGAAGTGCTCGGTCGCCTTGTTCAGCGCACCGCCCAGCTTGGCCCAATGTTCGACCAGGGTGGCGACGCGCTCGTGCAGCACGCGGCCCTGGTCGCTGATCTCTTGCGCGTTTTCCGCCAGGCGCTCTTCGCGCCAGCCGAAGTACACCGACTGCAACAACGCAATCAACGTCGTGGGCGTGGCCAGCAAGACCTTGCGCGCGACGCCTTCCTCGATCAGCGACGGCATCTGTTCCAAAGCCGCGCTGTACATGGCCTCGCTGGGCAAGAACATGACGACAAAATCCGGCGTGCTGGGCAATTCGGACCAGTAGGCCTTGCTGGACAGCTTCACGACGTGGCCCTTGACCTGCTGGGCGTGGGTCTTGAGGCGCAGGGTGCGCTCGTCGTCGTCGGTGGCCTCAAGCGCGTCCAGATACGCCTCCAGCGGCACCTTCGCGTCGACCACCACCTGGCGGCCCCCCGGCAACTTGACGATCACATCCGGGCGGACATGCCCATCATCCGTCGCCAGCGTGACCTGCTGGCCAAAATCGCAGTGTTCGATCATCCCGGCCAGTTCCACCACGCGCTTGAGCTGAATTTCCCCCCACCGTCCCCGCACCGCCGGCGCGCGAAGGGCCCGGGCCAGACTGCCCGTCTCGGCGGCCAGGCGCTCTTGCGTCAGCGCCAGGGTCTTGACCTGTTCAGACAGGCGACCGTAGGCGTGGCCGCGTTCGCGTTCCAGCTCTTGAATCTTGCCGTCGACCTTGTCGAGCGATTCCTTCACCGGCAGCACCATCGCGGCAATTGCCTGCTGGCCGGCTGCCAGCGCCGTGTCGGTCTCGCGCCGCGTGGCCGCCAGCTTCTCGCTGGCCAGGGTCAAGAAGCCCTCGTTGTTGGCCGCCAGCGCCTGCGCCGCCAGCGCGCGAAACGTGTCGGTCAGCTTGGACTCGGAGCTCTGCAGCAGGGCCTCGCGATCGACCAGGCCGCGACGCAACTCGATGACCTGCGCCTCGGCCACGGCACGGGCCTTCTCGACGGCCAGCAGCCCAGCCGCGCCGCGCGTCCGCGCCCGGCCGGCGCCCAGCAGCCAGCCCAGCAAAATCCCCGTCCCCACGCACGCCCCAGACACCACCAGCAGCGTCAGATCGGCCATCGGATCTGAGACTATCCGAATGTTCAGGTGTCGCGCAACAAATCCCGAGCGGGCATGGCCCCTTAGGGATCCGACATCGAGGGCGGCGGCGTTGTGGTGCCCCAGTCGGACGGGCTCGGGCCCATGCCCAGGGTCAGGGTGTTGCCCTGCTTGAGATCGCCATGGCGAAACCAGGCTTGCGTAAGCGGCTTGCCGCCCAAGTTCGCCGCGCGGATGTAACGATTCTGACCGCCCAGGCCGCGCGCGACGATCACCAGTTCCTTGCCGTTACCCAGCCGCACGACCGTGCGACCAAAGCGGGGCGGCACGATGAGGTACTGGTCCGTCCCCGCGTTCGGGACAATGCCCATTGCGGCAAAGACGTACCAGGCCGACAGGGCGCCCGCGCGATCGCTGCCCGGCAATCCGTCGGGCGTGACCTTGAAGATCGCCAGCGCGGCGCGCACCCGGTCGGCGGCCCGGTCGGGGCGCCCCGCCCACAGGTACAGCATCGGGATGAACGAAGCGGGCGCGCTGTCGATGCGCCAGTGACCGCGGTCGAATAGAACATCCAGGCGGCGCACGAAGGCCTCGGGGCCACCGCAGCGGGCTATCAGGGCCCGCACGTCGTGCGGCACATCCAGCGAGTACAGCCACGAATCGCCCTGATAAAAGAAATCGCCCCAGCCGCCGCCGGCGGTCAGCGAAAAATCCGCGACCCAAGATTCGTCCACCTTGCGCGCGCCGATGAAACCCGTGAACCCGTCGGCGGCGAGCGCGGGATTCCACAGATTGGCCCAGTTGCCCGCGCGCTTTTTGAAGCGGCGGAAATCCCCGTCACGGCCCAGGCCCCGCGCGACCTGCGCGATGGCCCAGTCGTCCAGGCTGTATTCCAGCGTGCGGGTGCCGGCGCGCTCGTAGGTTGTGCTGACGTAACCAAGAAGGGTGTAGTCGGCGAGGCCCCCGCGCCCTTCTTTGCGCGCGTCGGGCGGCGGCGTCTCGGCATCCTTGATCAGGGCGTCGTAGGCGGCCTGGTAGTCGATTCCGGACAGGCCTTTGACGAAGGCATCCGCCACGACGACATCACCGTTGCTGCCGCCCTGCGTGCGCCCGTTGTCGTTGCCGCTGCGTCCGTCGGGCAGGTAGCCATCGTGCTGATAGACGTCGATCATCGAACGCACGATGGCGCTTTCGCGATCGGGCGCCACCAGCGTCAGCAGCGGGTGCAGCGTGCGGAAGGTGTCCCAGACGGCTGCGTGATCGTCGTAAGACGGCTCTGCACTTTTCCAGCGCGGGTTCTCGCCCGTGCGATCCGTCGGCATCAGATGCGCGTGGTACAGCGCCGTGTAGAAGATCGTTTTCGCCTGGGCGTCGGCCCCGGCACCGTCGATGACGATGCGGCCAAGGACATCGTTCCAGGCGCGCACGGCCGCTGAACGCACGATCCCGAGATCCCAGGCGGGGATTTCGTCGGTGACGGATTGGCAGGCGGCAGCGGTGCCCAGAAACGAGACGCCGACCTTCACGTTGACCACCTGCCCGGCGGTCGTTTCGTAATTCCAGTACGCACCGACGGGCGTGCCCTTGTCGGGCTCGCTGCGCGCGCCGCTGCGGGTCGTCGTACCGTGCCACGTGCCCCAGGACGCGGCAGGCATGTCGGCCATTGCGCAGAAGAAGACCTTGTACTCGCGACCCAGGTTCCAGCCGCCGCTGTAACGTCCGTAGCCCTCTATCTTGGTGGCACCGACGGCCATGATGGCGGCGCCCATCAAATGCTGGCTTTCGGGCCGAAACGTCGCGGTCAGCAGGTGCCCGGCGTCCAGCAGAATGTGCGCGTCCCTGGTGGCCGGAAACGTGTAGCGATGAAAGCCGGCACGGCGCGTGGCCCCCAGTTCAACCTTGACGTCGTAGCGGGTCAGACGAACGGCGTAACGCCCCACCGATGCGATTTCATCCGCGCGCGGCGACGCATGATCGGCGACCTGCAGCGGGCCCGTCGTGGGAACCAGCAGCACCACACCGTACTTCGGCCCGCCCCCGACGCCGCTCATATGCAGGTGCGAAAAACCGACGATGTCACCGTCGGCGGTGTATCCGGCGGTGCCCAACTTCGTGGTATCGGGGCCAAGCTTCACCATTCCGAACGGCAGTGCGGGCCCCGGAAAAACGTTGCCGCCCCCCTGCGTGCCGATGAACGGATCGACGAAGGCGGAAAAATCGGGATCTCCCGGCAACGGCGGCAGCGGCGCCAGGTCCAGCGTCTCGGGCGCGGCGGCCGGGGGCCCAAGCACCACGGCCGGGCCGACCATGGGTGCCGCCACCGGGGGCGACTGCGCGGCGCAGTCCGCGAACAGAACGACAAACAGCGCCGGGGCACAAAAGGACGGGGCCGAGAGCACGCGCATGAAGGGGGTGGCCGCACTGTATCACGCGCGCCGGGCGGGGCATTTCATGCGGCTGTCGCTGTCGGACGGACCGGCGATCTGCAACTGGTCCGGCGGGTGCGGGGCATGATCGCGCGGCCGCCGCTGGTCGTGATGGATGGCTTCAGGGCGTGGCGAGCGCGGCCACCTCGGCGGCGTCGAGCGCGCGGTCGTAGATGCGCACCTCGTCTATGATCCCCCGGAAAGGGATGACCAGGTTCCGCGTCGGTGCCACGCCGAGGTCGGCGCCGATGATGATCTCAGACCTGTCGAACGTCAGGCTCTGCGCGCGCGTCCCGACCAGCCGGCCGTCGACGTAGAAGCGCTTCGATCGGCCGTCCCAGGTCCCGGCGAGGTGTATCCACGGGCCGTAGGTGACGCTGACGCCGGTCACGAAGTCGTTGGATGGCCCGCCGAACGACAGTCGTCCCATCGGATTGATCTCGAACTGCCACGAGTTGTCGTTGCCAGTCCCGAACGGCTTCGACAGCAGGGCGGCGTCCTGGGCCGCCTGCACGCGCGCCCAGCAGGCGATGGTGAACGCGGTGACGCGGCTGAAGGTCCCATCATCGGCGACGCGGACGTGCTGCGACACCCCGTCGAACTCGTACCCCGATCCGATGCGACCGGGGACGAGCCGCGGGCAGCTCCGCCCCGCCTGACACGTGCCATTGAAGCCTCTTCCGGACGAATCGGCGACGCCGTCGTTCGGGTCGTCCTCGAAGCGGTACCAGGCCTGCAGCCCCTGCGGGGGCGGCGGCTCCACTCGATCTTCGCGCGCGTCGACCGCGTCGACCGCTTCGCGCGCGTCGACCGGCGTCACCGTGGGCGCGTCAGGCGAGCGGGCGTCCGGCGCCGCCGCCGTACCACTGTCGCGGGCGCTCGATTCCGGCGCTGTCATGCGCAGGCCGTCGTCATGGGCGATAGCGCCCCCGTCAGCATCCACCGGGGCTGCGTGGCACCCCGGGGCGCCCGGACCCGGGCAGTCGTCGTCGATAGCGTCGGGCAGCCCGTCACCATCGCTGTCGGGCAAATCACGCACGAAGGTCACTGTCACCCGCTGCTCCGTGTCCGGCCGCCACGTTATGCGCGCGACAGCGACCGAAGCCGGCCCGACGTTCTTGAGACCAACGAGGCGGACCTTACGATCGCCGGGCCTGTTCTGCAGGTCCACGGTCACGCTCCCCAGCGCGCCCGTGCGCGGGAACAGGCCGTCGGCGGGAACCAGCGCCTCCTCGGCGATCGCCTCCGGGCCGAACCAGGACAGGACAGCGCGATCCGGACGCGCTTCATTGTCCTCGGCCCGCAGCTCGAGAACGACGCGCGTGGTTGCCGGCTTGCACCCCGCCGCGCAGATGGCCGCGAGACCACACAGAACGCGGTCCATACGCATGACTACCCACACATCGGCGGTCCGAGCGGACGCCTTGAGCGATACGCCCCAGGCCCGCGAGACTCCGCTTCCGCTACTTCCGTCAGCGAGTCGACCTCTGGGCAGTGCTGTCCGTGCGTGACGCACCAAAAACCCTGGCGTGGGTTAAATTGGTGCCCTTTCCATGTCTGACGACGACATCACGCGGCGCAAGGCCGACCATTTGGCCATCGCCGCCTCGGGCGCCGGCGCGTTTCACCGCCCGACCCTTCTTGAAGACGTGCATCTGCTGCACACGGCCCTGCCCGAGCTGCGCGTCGACGAGGTGGACCTGTCGACGATGTTCCTGGGCCGGCGTATCGCTGCACCGTTGATGGTGACCGGCATGACCGGTGGCACGACCGAGGCTGCGACCATCAACCGCAGCCTGGCGGCGGCGGCGCAGGCGACGGGGATTCCGTTTGGCCTGGGCAGCCAGCGCGCGATGGTGTCGCGGCGGGATCTGGCGTGGACCTACGAAATCCGCAGCGCCGCACCCACGGTGTTCCTGCTGGCGAATATCGGGGGCGTTCAACTGGCCCAGATGACCACCGCGGCGGTGACGGACCTGATGCAGCAAGTGGGCGCTGATGCCCTGTGCGTGCACCTGAATCCGGGGCAAGAGCTGGCGCAGCCCGAGGGCGATCGCGACTTTCGCGGCGTGCTGGGCGCCATCGCGCGCACCTGCGCTGAACTCGGACGTCCCATCGTGGTGAAGGAAACCGGCTGCGGAATATCGCCCGCCGTGGCCCGTCGGCTGGACGCGGCGGGCGCCGCGGGCATTGACGTGTCGGGCGCGGGCGGAACGTCGTGGATCGCCGTCGAATCGCAGCGATCGACGGGGCCAGGCGCGGCGCTGGGGCGGGAATTCTGGGACTGGGGCATTCCCACGGCGGCGGCCGTCGGCTGGCTGGGCACGCTGGGTTTGCGCGCGGACGTGGTCGCCTCGGGTGGCATCCGTTCGGGGCTGGACGCCGCGCGCGCGCTGGCGCTGGGTGCGACGATCGCGGGCGTGGCACAGCCGGCGCTTGCGGCCGTGCGGCAGGGGGGCGAGGCCGGCGCCACCACGTATTTGCGACAAGTGATGGACGGCCTGCGCATGGCGTGTGCGCTGTCGGGACTGACGACGCCGGCGGGGCTCGGGCGCGCGCCCAGGGTCATCACGGGGGAACTGGCGCAGTGGCTGGCGCAGAGGCCGGCGTGAACGCGACCGACATCGATCTCGGCATCGGTTTTGGGCACGGCAAGGTCATCTTGATAGGCGAACATTCCGTCGTCTACGACCAGCCCGCCCTGGCCGCCGGCCTGCGCGCCGGGATCCGGGCGCGCGCCACCAGGGGTGACGGTCGCCTGCGCGTGCCGGCGTGGGGTTTGGAAGCCAAACGCGGCGACGGATCGCCCGCGGGGCTGGCACTCGATCGCTTGCTGGACGCACTGGATCTGCGCGATCTCGACTTCGACCTTCAGGCGGACATTCCGTCGCGTTGCGGGCTGGGCAGCTCGGCGGCGATGGCGGTCGCGGTGGCGCGCGCGGCTGTGGCGGCGACGGGACGGAACAATGCCGACGTATCAGCGGCGGTGGCGCAGGCGGAGACGGTTTTTCACAAATCGCCGTCGGGCATCGATTCTGCGGCGGCCATGCACGGGGGCCTCGGCGCCTTCAGCAAGCAACAGGGGTGGAGACCAATTGCGCTGCGCCAACCCCTGAAGATTCTGATCGGACTGACGGGAACGCCGCACGACACTGGCGCGCAGGTCGCCGCCGTGGCCCGTCTGTGCGCGCGCGCGCCCGTGGCCCGCCGGCTGGTGGAAACGCTGGGTGAGGTCGCCCTGGCCGCCATCGACGCCGTCGGCGTCGGCGACATCGATTCGCTGGGGCGCCTGTTCGACATCGCCCACGGCCTGCTGGCCGGGCTGCGCGTGTCCAGCCCGGCGCTGGACGCCATGGTGCACGGGGCGCGCGCGGCGGGCGCCATCGGGGCCAAGCTGACCGGCGCGGGCGGCGGCGGCGCGGTGATTGCCCTTGCGCCCTCACACGCTGCCGACGTGTTGGCGCGCTGGCGCGCCGATGGCTTCGACGGTTTCGAGACCCACGTGGGTGCGGCGCAAAATGCCTGACGTCCCCCTCCCCCGGTCGGTCACGGCACGTGCCGGCACCAACATTGCGCTCGTGAAATACTGGGGCAAGCGCGACGCCGCGTTGAATCTGCCGGCGACCGGCAGTTTGTCACTGACGCTGGCGGATCTCGGCACAGAAACACGTGTGCGGTTTGCCGACGATGCCGGTGACGCCTCCGGCCGCGACAGCGTCATGCTGAACGGCGCGCCCGCCGACGAAAAAGTGGCCGCGCGCGTGCGGCGCCTGTTGGATCTGGTGCGCGCGCGCGCCAACATCACGCTGCCCGCCGAGATCGTCAGCACCAATTCCATTCCCACCGCGGCGGGACTTGCGTCGTCCGCTTCTGGATTCGCGGCGCTGACGGTGGCGGCCTGCCGCGCCGCTGGGCTGACGCTGTCACCCGCTGCGCTCAGTGAACTGGCACGGCGCGGGTCCGGATCGGCGGCGCGATCGATCTTCGGCGGCTTTGTCGAGATGGCACGCGGCGAACGTACGGACGGCAGCGACGCCATCGCGCACGGGCTGCTGGATGCCGGCGCCTGGGATCTGCGCTTGATCGCGGCCATCACAGCCGTCGGTGCAAAGGCCATCGGTTCCACCGAGGCGATGGACCGCACCGCGCGAACGTCGCCCTACTTCGCCGCCTGGAAGGATGCCGTGGGGCTTGACCTTCATGCCGCCCGCGCAGCCTTGGCCACACGCGATCTGGCCGCGCTGGGGCAGGTCGCAGAACGCAGCGCCCTGCGCATGCACGCGTGCGCGATGGCGGCAGAACCGCCCGTCATCTACTGGAATGCGGCGACGCTGGCGGCGATGCGCGCGGTGACGAATCTGCGCGCAAGCGGCGTCGACGCCTACTTCACCATCGACGCCGGGCCGCACGTCAAGGTCCTGTGCGCCCCGGCCGCCGCCGCCACCGTAGAAACCGCGTTGCGGGCGGTTCCGGGCGTCATGCAAACGCTGGTCGCCGCCCCCGGACCAGGGGCCACCATCACCGAGGAAATCACCGAGGAAACATCATGAAGTACGACGGCCCGAACACTTTGGTTGGCTCGCCCATTGTCGTGGCACCCGGAAAGATCTTCCTGGCGGGTGAATACGCGGTTCTGGAAGGCGGCCCCGCCGTCGTAGCCGCCGTGTCCCGATACGCGATGGGGCAGTACATCCCCGATGCCGAACCGGCATCCGCGCTGGTCGCCGAGACCGTGCGACGCGCGACCATCGCGCTCGGGGGCCTGGGCGCCGCTGTGCCGCCGGGATCGGTGCGCGTCGACAGCAGCATGTTCAAACAGAACGGCCAGAAGCTGGGATTGGGGTCGAGTGCAGCGGCCGCCGTCGCCACGGCCGCGGCCGTGTTCGAAAACGCCGGCCTACAGATCGAAGATCACCGCGATCTTTTGTTCTCGGTGGCCGACACCGCCCACCGCAGCACGCAGGGCGGCCTTGGCTCGGGCGCCGACGTGGCGGCGTCGACGCACGGCGGGTTCATTCGCTTCGTGCGCGAGGCGACCGGCCGCGCCAGCATCACGCCGCTGTCAGCGCCGGCCGGCCTGCATCTGGTCGTGTTCTGGACCGGCAGCGAGGCCAGCACCCCGAGCCTGATTCAGTCGGTGCGCGATTTCGCCGAACGACATACGGGCACGCACCACCACCTGATGGCTGACCTGCGCGCCGTCGCGGAAGCCTTCGCCACGGCCTTTGCCGAAAACGACGTTCGGGCGACCATCACCGCTGCCCAGGAATTCGGTCGCGGCCTGGCTGAACTGGGTGCGGCGGCCGCCTGCCCCATTGTCACCCCGGCGTTTGCGGCGGCGGCGACGCTGGCATCGGCACTGGGCGGCGCGGCCAAACCATCGGGAGCCGGCGGCGGCGACGTGGGCGTGGCATTTTTTGCAGACGCCGAAGCCGCTGTGGCCTTCGCGGCGCGGTGCCCGCAGGGGCTTTCGGTGCTAGACGTTCGCATCGACCACCGTGGCGCCCGCGAGGGCTTGTCCGGCCTTTCCGATTCGAGCAGCAAAGGAACTTCGCCCCATGTCTAAGGATTCGCGCATCCCGGGTTTTTACCGACTGCCACCCGCGGCGCGCCGCCAGGAATTGATCGCCCGCGCCGATCTGTCGGCCGACGACATTTTGACGCTGGACGGTGGCGGTCTGGATTTCGCCGGCGCCGACCGGGTGGTTGAAAACGCCATCGGCGTCTACACCCTGCCGCTGGGCCTGGGCCTGAATTTCCGCATCAACGGCGTCGACTACCTGGTGCCGATGGCGGTTGAGGAACCATCCGTGATCGCGGCGGCCTCGAACGCGGCGCGCATGGTGCGCCTGGGCGGCGGCTTTTCCGCCGAGGCCGACGACCCCATCATGACGGCGCAGGTGGAAATAGCCGGTGTCGCGGATCCCGTCACCGCACGCCAGCGCATCGAGGCCCATGCGACCGAGTTATTGAACCTGGCCAACGCAGCGGTGCCGCGCCTGGTGCAGCGGGGCGGCGGCGCGCGCAGCCTGGAGGTGCGCATCAGCGAGCGCGTGGCGGAACTGGGCCAGCGGCTGGTCGTGCACGTGCACATCGATTGTCGCGACGCCATGGGCGCCAACCTCGTCAACACCGTCGCCGAAAGCATCGCCGCCCGCGTGGCGATCCTGGCCGGCGGTCGTTTCGGCCTGCGCATCCTGACCAATCTGTCGGACCGGCGATTGGTGCGCATCGACGCGCGCGTGCCCTTCGCGGCGCTGGCAACCCCTGGCGCCGATGCCGACACGGTGGCCCATGACATTGCGGCCGCCTCGCGTTTTGCCGAGGACGATCCCTACCGCGCGGCCACCCACAACAAGGGCATCATGAACGGCGTCGACGCCGTGGTAATAGCCACCGGCAACGACTGGCGCGGCGTCGAGGCGGGGGCGCACGCCTTCGCGGCGGTCAGCGGTCGCTACCGGCCGCTGGCCACCTGGTCCGTCGACGGGGACACCCTGCGCGGCCGACTGGTCATGCCGATGGCGGTCGGCACCGTCGGTGGCACCTTGCAGATTCACGCAGGCGCGCGACTGGCGCAACGGATCCTGGGCGTCACGTCGGCGGGCACCCTGGGAATGATCATCGGCTGTGTGGGCCTGGCGTCCAACCTGGCCGCACTGCGGGCGCTGGCCACGGAAGGGATCCAGCGCGGGCACATGGCCTTGCACAGGCGCGCGGTCGACGCCACAGTACGAACGAACGGCCTGGAGGTGACGCGATGATTCGCAAGATTTTGAAGGGCGGTCGCGCTGGCGGCGTGCAGGCGTTGCCCGCCGAAGCGCCGCGAAAGTCCCTGCCCTGGCTGGATCCCGGCCCGGGCCCGTGGTCCGTCAGCGAGGCGTACGACTACTGCGAAGACTTCGCACGCGCGCACCACGAAAGCTTCCCCGTCGCATCCCACCTGGTGCCCGCCGAGATGCGCCCGCATTTGTTTGCGCTGTACGCCTTTGGCCGCGCCGCTGACGACTTCGCCGACGAGCCCGAATACGAGGGCCGGCGGACCGAGGCTTTGGACACATGGCACGAGGAGCTTCTGCGCTGCTTCCACGGCGAGGCCACGCACCCCGTCCTGATCGCGCTGCAGGACACCATCGAGCGGCGCAACCTGCCCGACCTG
>JANXXE010000166.1 GCA_025350815.1 Myxococcales bacterium
CGCCGGGACCCAGAAAGACCTCCATCGGACCCGCCGGGGCTACGGATGCGTGCAGCATCGCGATCGCCAACCGCGCCGCTTCGCGCCCGTGGTCCTCCGGCGACTGGCCGGGGCGATCGAACTGTTCCATGCCGCGCCGCGAGGCCGCACCCGACCGCCCCCCCTGCCGCTTGCCACCCTCCTCGGCCACAGCGTGCACGCCGAAACGCACCATCGGCTGGCGATCTCGCGCCAGGCGACCGTCCGACGTAACGACCATGACCTCTCGCCACTCCTCGGACAGCGAGGCCTCGACCCGGACGATCCGCGCATCGAACGCACGAGCGGCGCCATCCGCCCGGCGCAACAGCTCGACTTTTTCCGCGCCGGGCCGTTCCAGCGACGACTGCCGGATCGGATAAAAATCCGGCACCGCGGCGACCGTCACCGCCACCGGTCCGGGCGTGGACCCGGACGCGGCTATCTGTCCCGCCGTGCGCGCCGCTTCCAGCATGCGCGCCTCTGACAGTTCCTCGGTGTAGGCGTAGCCGGTGGCATGGCCACGCAGCACCCGCACCCCGAGCCCCAGGATCACACCCCGCCCGACCGTCCTCACCCGCCCCTCTTCGAACGCGTAGTCCGCGCCCGAACGATACTCAAAGTAGAGATCCGCATAGTCGCCCCCGGATCCCAATGCCGCTGACAGCAACCGCTGTGCGACCGACGCGTCTATGCCGTCGAGGGGACTTGTGGTGGGCATGGGCTCATCATGGACAATCGCGAAGCCCCTGACCAGAAAATCGCACCGGGCGGTCCACCACGACCGCGCGGTGGTGCTACGGCGTCGGCGGAATGCCGAGGTCGGCGCCGCTGGTGGTCCTGATCTTGTACAGCCCCCTGACCTCCACCTGTCGGATTCGCTCGCGCGTGAGGTTCAGAATCGACCCCACCTCTTCCAGCGTGATACCGCCCTTGTCGGCGACATCCAGCGAACAGGTCTCGGCCATCTCCCAGACTTCGAGGTGCGGGAAGTTCAACTTGATCGCACCGCTTTCCGGATTCACGTCCAGATACAGATGGTGCGCGCAACTCACGAACGGGCACGGCCGCGGCATGGTCAGGCATTCTTCTCGGGTCGGGGGACGTTCGACGTCCTCCGGGTACTGCAACACTTCGGACAGCCGCCGCTCGTCGCGGGTCAGCCGCTTGGGCGCAATCGTCTTCGAACGAACGCGTCCATCGCTGGACACCCGAACCTTGCGGCGAATCTTCGCCACCTCAGGTTGCGGTTGATCCTCCTCCATCGTTTCTGTCTGATCCTCAGCCATGTCAATCCTCCCAGGTCGCGCGGTGGTCGGGCACCGCTAGTACAGGTCGCTTCCGCCCCCAACGGCGGTTCCCGGACCCGCAGGGGTGCCCCGGGACGAAATTCGTCTCTCCAATCCTGAAATCCGTCGAACCAGATCGCCCGCGGCCCGCTTGGCCTCGTTGATCTCGCGTTCGAGCTCGCCGCGCTTGTCGGCTTCCTGCGTCGGCCCCTTGGCCTCGCGCTCGAAGTTCGCCATCAGATCGCGCAGACCCTTTTCGATCCCGTCGATCTCTTCCTTGAATCGAACGAACGATCGCTGGATGTCCTCGATGGTCAGGTTGTCCGCCATCATTCCCTTGACCAGGTTCACCCGACGCACGACGTTCGCGGGATAAAGGCCGCACGATCCGCGGTGCTTGCCCTTGCGGCCCACGCGCACCGACCGGGGCAGCAATCCCAGCTGCACGTACTTGCGCAAGGTGGCTTCCGAGAACCGGATGCCGCGACTCTCGAACAGATCGACGATCTGCCGCGAAGTCAGACCGTCCGGACACGCCCGTTCGATCTCACCGAGCTCTTCTTCGCCCAGCAGGCCCGACACGCGCTGGCCAGCGTTTGTCGACGGTGCGGAAGAGCCAGGAGCAGTGCGGGAGCGAATCATCGGACGCGACTCAATGTAATCTATTCAAGAGATTATCTTCAAACTAAAAATGCCTAAGATTCTGTTCAGGTGGGAGCGCGTGAGGCCAAGGAAGACGTCGGCGTGTTGGGCGCACGTGTCTGTGCGGAACGCGCGAATCCGCAGCGCGAATGAGCGCGACAAGATCGCAGAACGCCTATCGATCGAGCGAAGGACCCAGCGAAGGACGGCCCCGGCGATCCGTCACGTGGTCGGGCGACGGACCGGCAGTCCGGAGGCGATCAGACGTCGACGCAACGGGCGCGCGCCCGGCGGCCGGACACACCACGGGCCACCAGCTAAACAACGACGCGCAAACTGACCTTCACGAAAACCCCGGTGCGCGATCGCCCGGGGGACAGCGGGACGTCAGCTAGCCGTACGCCTTTTCCATGCGCTCTTGATCCTCTTTGCAACGGATGCAAAGGGTCGTCTCAAGACGCGCCTCGAGGCGCTTGAGGGAGATGGATTCACCGCACTGCTCGCACAGGCCGAACGTGCCTTCGTCGATCCGTTCAAGCGCGTGGTCGATCTTCTGCAAGAAGGTCTTCTCGCGCCCGCGCAGACGAAAGGTGAACGACTGCAAATACTCGGAAGACGCCAGGTCCATCTCATCGGGCAAATCGTCCGACTCGAGGGTCATGTCCTCGCTGAGAGTTCGCTGCGCATTCCTCAAGATCTCTCGCTTGCGGGAAAGCAACGTCTCCCGAAACCGCTTGAGATCCTTCTTCTTTAGTCCCGTCCCGTCCATATGTCCCCGGGCGCGACCATAGCCTGAGACTGCGGGCTAGTCTAGCGCCACGTCGGCGATTGTCGTGTCACGCAGTCCTTGACACGACCCGACCAAGGTGCCTAAATCCCCCCCAGCGCAGAGGGCTATAGGGGCCCCTACAAGACGACTACGGGAGGCTTCATGGCCGGTTCCGACAAGAGGAAGCAAAGTCTGTATTTTCCGGAAGAGATGTTGAAAGAAATCCAGGAAGAGGCCACGCGACAAGATCGCTCGCTGTCCTGGATCGTCCAGAAGGCTTGGAAGATCTCCCGCAAGGAGATCATGAAGTACCCATCGGTGAACGAGTTCCCGGGCGAAGAAGACGAGCGCGGCGCCAGCGAGTAGTTGTCGCGCCCCGCGCGGAATTCCTTGGCGGGGTAACCATCTCATGGCCACGTATCTATTGGTGGCCGACGGCGTCGCGCCCCTTGGGGACAGCGAATCGGCGTCGGCCGCAATGGGGCTGTCGCGCGCCCTGGCGGCAGCCGGTCATCAGGTAACCGTCCTGACGTTGGCCGCTCCCGACACGGCCGCTGCGACCCCCGGTCTTGCCCGACGCCTGCGAACCGTTGTCGCCAAGGTGCGGGGCCAGGCGCGGGCTCTGCCCCTGTTCGAGGGGCGATCGTCCGTCAGTCCGGCACAGCTTGTGGTGCTGGGCGCGGAGCCCGGCGATCGCGGCGACACTTGCGCTATCTTGGGTACCGCCGCAGCGGCCCTGGTCGCCGACGGCCTGCTCAAGTCGGACGCGGCGATCGGGTGGGGTGAATCGTCGGCCCTGGCCCTGTCGGCCCTGCCGGCCTCGACGCGGATCTTCGTTCTGCCCACCGGCCTTGTCGGTGGCTCCGACGGTGGCTCCGACGGTGCGACCGCCCGATCATTCGTCGCGCTGGGTGTGCTTGCCTCGAACGCGATCGTCGTGCCCAGTCCCACCGCCAGCCGCCTACTCGGCGCGCACCCTGATCTGGCTTCGCGGCCGTCCGACGAACCACTGATCGCCGCGCGCTTTGGCTGCGACGACCCGCCGAACGATCCGGCCAGCGACCAGACCCTGGCGGCAACGTATTCGGCCGAAGCGCCGGCCGGCAAGGCCGAATGCCGCCGGGCCCTGGCGCGTCGAATGTCCCTGGCTGTCGGACCCCGAACCTTGATCATCACGACGGGGCCACTGACACAGGCAGCGGGCGGCGAGGCATTGTTGAAGGCGCTGGCTCAATTGACGGACGAAGACGTCGCCGTGGTCATCAACGGCAAGGGAGACCACGCCCTCGTCGAGCGCGCCAAGATCCTCGGGATCGAACACGCCGGGAAGATCGGAATCCTGGCCGACACCGGGCGTGACAGCGATCGACCTTTGCTGGCGGGTGCCGATGCCGTCATTCTGGGCGACCCCGACGATCGCACCGCGCGTCTCGCCGGCCTGGCCACCCGTTACGGCACTTTGCCGCTTGCGCCGAACACAGGTGCGAACGGGGATTACCTGATTGACTACGATCCCGCCTCGGCAACGGGCTCGGCCCTTTTGTACGAGGGGTCGGGTCCGTTTGAGATTCTCGCTGTCATCCGCCGCGCGGCGGCCCTGCGGGCACAGGCCGAGGGTTGGGCCGCCCTGGTCAGGTCATTGATGGCGGCGAGTCCCCGCTGGGCCACGACGGTGGCCGTCATCGATTCGTTGCGCGAAGATGATCGCCTGCGCAACGGCGCCACCGTCGTCCCCTTGTCGGCCGCCTAAATCCGTTTCAGCGCGCAAGGGCCGTCAGCCGGACGCCCAGCTCACCGTCGATCGCCACCAGTTCGCCCCGGGCCCAGGGACGGCCGCCCACCCGCAGGTCCACGGTATCGCCCACCCGACGACCAAGCGACAGCACGCTGCCAGTCGTCAGCCCCAAGACTTCGTCGCCACGCAACGTGACCCGGGCGATTTCGGCGACGATCTCAACCGGCGCAGCGGCCAGGACCTCGGTGACGTTGCCGGTTGCCAACTGCTGATCTTCAGTGTTCATCCCCTGTGTCCCTTCCATGACGGGCCGGAAAGCGCCCGTGAGCTGAATCGTTCCATCTGTCTGAAAAATTGCCGGGGCAAAGAATGCCCCGACGCGAAGACCCACCACCGATGGCGCGCCCGCATCCACACAGGCGGTGCCGTCGAACACGACCGCATCACCGGCGCTGGCGCCCGCCCAGAAGCCCCGGGCCAGCGACGTACGGGCCAGCTCGACAACGGCCGTCGTGACAAGGTCCGACAGGCCCTCCGCCCCGCAGCCGCCCGACGGTGCGGACGCTTCGGGCGGCAGGGCCGCGGCGGGCCACTCGATCCAGACACGACCGCTGGCGGCCGGTGTACGTACGGACAGCGCCAGCGAAACCCTGTCTGCGCCGAGCACACCGGACGGGGCCGCCAGGTGAAAACGCAGCGCCGGCAAAGATCCCAGTCCCTCCGCGACGACGGCGGCGATGGCCGCCAGGATTCCGCGCTCTGCCCGGCCGAGCGGCCTCGCGACCACCGGACGGGGACTGCCAAGCAGAGCGGAGACCAACCCCAGTGCGAGCGTCGTGTCCACGAGTACGCGAGCAGGATTTCCGGCGGCTTCGGCATCCAGACAAACCCAATCAGCGGGCGATCCGGGTGGTCCCCCGGCCAGCGACACGGATTCCGCGCGAACGCGGACGACACCCAGGCCCCCGATGGTCACGGAACGGGACCCACCGAAGGCTGACACCACACGAGCGACGGCGCGGGTCCGTTCGACAACCCCCGCACGAAGGCGCGGCAGGTGGGTCCACGAAACGGCGGCGACCGAACGCGGGGCGGCTCTCACCGGCGACGTTCCCGTTCGGGCCCGTCCGCATCCCGCGGCTGGCCCCACCGTCCCGCCGGCTCGTCCGATGCGGGCGAGGACGCGCGAAACACATAGCCCCGACTGTGTAGACGGCGGGCGACCTCTTGCATGACCAAGCCCAGCGTATGGCGCGAAGAGTCCGTCTGTGTCAAGACGACGGCCTCGATCTTGAGCGCGCCGCCGCGCAGATGAATCTGTGCCCCTGCCAGCGCCCCGTGCGAAATGGTCAGGCGTGCCTCCGCGCCCGCGGGCCCGGATCCCAGCAGCAGACGGTCGACAGGTGGTGCCGGGGACGCGCCGCCGGCCGCGACCGGGGCGCTGGTCGACTGCTTGGTCGACGGGCCGACCGGACCTTCTCGCCGCGACCACCCGGCCATGAACAATGCCGCCATCGCGCGGTCGGCGGGCTCATCGGCGATCGTCGTCTCTGTGCCAGGGCCCTTGGCGCCACGGCCGCGGCGGCGGAGGACCGATTCGAACGAGCCGGCGGGCCGGGCGCGAGACTCGGATCGTGCCGCGTCGCACACATTCGGCGCGCCTGCCGCGACACCCTTCTGCGTCCCGGGCGAAGCGCCAATACGAGTCACGGTGGGTTATCGCAGGTGCGCGTCTATGGTTGTGCGAAAGCGAGGGCCGTCGGCTATATTCATGGTGTTTTCGGCCAGCGGCGACATCGTGCACATGGTGGGGTCCAAACGCGAGGCAGGCGCACTTACCTGCCAGGAACTAGCAGACTTCTGTCTGGACTTCGTCGATGGATCCTTGCCCGACGAGGAGCGAGCGCGCTTCCAGCTGCATCTCGGCCTGTGTGGCGAGTGTGTCGCCTTCTTCGAGACCTACCGAAAGACCCCCGAGATTTCGCGACAGGCGGTGGCACTTCAGATGCCCGCCGACCTCAAGGACGCCATCCGTACCTTCTTGCGTTCCCGCTACGAAGACTGAGTGCGCCACCGGTGGGCGTTTTGCACATTGTGAACGCCCCTATTGACAGGGCGTCATCCCCCGGCAAGATCGCGCTACGATGTCCGTCGGTCTCGTCTGCCCCCACTGCGAGGCGCTTGTGGAACTGGGGGCCGAACGATGCCCGGTGTGCGGCGGCGAAACGACAAACGCGGTTCCGAGGGAGGCCAGACCATCCATGAAGACGTGCTCGAGCTGCGGAAACCACGTACCGGGGGACGACCGGTTTTGCGGCAAGTGCGGCGCCAAGATGCCCGACGCCGAGGCGCCGCTGGCCGGCAAGACGATGTTCTTCTCGGGTGCGCAGATTCCGGGACGGGCCAAGCTGATCTTGATCAAGGGCGACAGCGGTGACGGAGTCGCCTACCAGTTGAACGGCACCGAACACGTCGTCGGGCGCGCCGAGGGGGCGATTCTGTTTCCCGAAGACACGCTGATCTCGCCGCGCCACGCGAGCTTCATCTACCGCGACGGCAAGCTGTTCGTGCGCGACGAGGGCTCGACGAACGGCATCTTCATGCGCATTCACGACCCCGTGCAGATCGAATCGGGTGGGTTGTTCCTGATTGGCGAGCAGCTTCTGCAAATCGAGGCATCGGCACCGGACTTCGGGCCGCAGCCGGATTCCGAGGGCACCTATTTCTACGCCAGCCCCAAGCGGGCCTCGAAGATGCGCCTCATCCAGCGCCTCCGCGGCGGTGAGATCGGGGTCATCTTCCGCGCGCGCGGCGAGAGCATCAGCATCGGTCGCGAGGGCAAT
The DNA here is from genome assembly GCA_025350815.1 of Myxococcales bacterium. GTDB lineage: Bacteria > Myxococcota_A > Polyangia > Fen-1088 > Fen-1088 > JANXXE01. The sequence continues at coordinate 7,297 of JANXXE010000166.1, forward strand.
GACGTGAACTTCCCGGACGATCCGTTCATATCGGGCCACCACGCGCAAATCGCCATCGGCGCGGACGGCCGCTTCACCCTGACGGATTCGAATTCGAAGAACGGGACCTTTGTCCGCGTCGCCGACGAAGCGCCGCTGGTCCACGGTGATTATGTCTTCCTCGGGCGGCAACTGCTGCGCGTGGAGTTGTCGTGAGCGCGCGCAAACGCAAAAACACCGGGACGCCCTTGTGTCCCACCGGCGGGGGTAAGCTGTGATCACTTGTGCTCGATGCAGTAAGACCAATCAGGACCACTACAAGTTCTGTCTAGGCTGCGGGGCAAAACTGGAGGCGCCCGCCCCGGGCCCGGGCCTGGAGACGGCCAGGACGGCGCCCCAGCCGGAGGCAAGCCCCACAAGGGTCGCCCCCGTTGCCGCCGCTGCCGCCACCGTCATGGCGCCGCCGACCGCCGCAGCCATGGCCCCCACCCCGCCGCCCCGGGCCGTGACGCCACCGCCCCGGGCCGTGACGCCGTCGCCCCGGGCCGTGACCCCGTCGCCCTTGATGATGGCGGCGACCCATTTCGTTGCTGCCCAGGCACCAGCGGTGGCCACGCCTTCAAACGCCGCCGCGGGTCCCCAGACGGTTGACTGCCCGGCCTGCGGCAAGCCAGTTGTGGTCGGCTACACATTCTGTGGCGGCTGCGGTCACCGCATGAAGCCCGCGGCCGCGCCCGCCGATGGGGCTGCGGCGCCACAGCGGACGATGTTCATGGCCTCGCCGAATGTGAAGGCGGCGCCGCACGGCCACCTGACCTTGATTCGCCCCGACGGCACCGAAGGCGGCGCCCACGCGCTGCAAGAGGGCGAGAACTTGATCGGCCGGGGCCAGGGCTCGCTGTTCGACGCTGATCCCTATCTGTCGCCGCGCCATGCGGAATTTACGCTGTCCGAGACGGGATTGGTCGTCCAGGATCTGCGCAGCCTCAACGGTGTGTTCGTGAAACTGACCGGCGATGAAAAGCTGGAATCGGGAGACGTCTTCCGCATAGGGCAGGAACTGCTGCGTTTCGACGTCATCACGGCGGCCACCCCGCTTGAGGACGGAACGGAAGTCGTGGGCACGCCCAATCCCGGCTACTGGGGCCGAATCTCTGTGGTGGTCGGGCGCGAATCCGACGGGCCGGCCTTTCCGCTGTTCGACGAATCCGTGGTTCTAGGCCGCGAGCGGGGCGATATCTTGTTTCCCGAGGACGGTTACGTATCGGGGGCCCATGCTCAGGTCACCCTCCGCGACGGGCAGGTTTACCTGTCGGATCTGGGCTCGTCGAACGGAACCTTCTTCCACCTCCGGGGTCCGCGCGCCCTGCCGGCGGGCAGCCTGGTCCTGATGGGCCAGCAGCTGTTCCGCGCCTCTTATAACTAAGGGGTTTTTGCCGGGGCGGCGGGGGCGCCCGCTTGCCCCGAGAAGAACGCCTTGCGGACGTCGCTGCCGGCCGCCGGGGGAATGTACTTGAAGCCGCCCGCGATCTTGAAGGGCGCGCCGTTGTCGAACATCAGGGTCACGTCCACCGGGCCGCGATCACCGGGCGGCGTCACCACGCTGATTTTGGACGACGAGGCGATGGTCACCTGTTCGGACTTGCGGCGGCCGAAGCGGACCTCGACCTGCGTCTTGCCAGGCTCGAAGCCAGAGCCGGTGATGGTGACCTGCTCGCCGCCTCCCGTGCTGCCCTGCTCGGGCTCGACACGGTCAACCTTCAAGGGGCCGCCCTTTTGTTCGCAGGCTGCCAGCATACCGCCACACAAGCCGACCAACGCGACCACCCCGACCATCCGGACAACGCGATTCATGAGGGCCATCCGCCGGACGATAGACCGGTGGATCGGCCAGGTCAATCGGGGTTTCCGCCAGTCCCCTGCTGCCGCGCCTGCCCCTGCTGCCGGGCCTCCGCGAAAGCGGCGGCGGTCGTAAAGGTGCGCGACTGCATCCGGTCCACGTACAACGTGCCGCCCAGATGGTCGATCTCGTGCTGCAGGATGCGGGCGTACCAACCCTGCGCTTCGATGGTGATGGGGTTGGCCTCGTGGTCCAGCGCATCGACCCGCACTGCGCGCGCCCGCGGGACCAGCGCCAGGTAATTGGGCACGCTGAGGCAGCCTTCGAAGAATTCCGCCGGACCGGGGTCAACGATGGTCAGACGCGGATTGATGATGACGTGGAAAGGCACCGGCACGCGGCCCCGGGCGGCCAGTTCGGCCGCGTCGAGGCCTTCCTGATATTCAGGCCGGTCCTCTATGACGGCCAGTTGCAGCGACTCGCCAATCTGCGGCGCGGCCAGCCCCACACCGGGCGCAGCCCGCATGGCCTGCCACATCTTTTCAATGAGGCGCGCGATGGGGGCGCTGCGGATCTCTTCGGGACGCAGCGGTCGCGCCACCTGCCGCAACACAGGAAAGCCCGCTTCGACAATCTTGAGCGACATGGACGCCGCCATACTGGGCCAGGCCCGCGCCCATCGCAACGGCCGGGGACGTGCGATAAGACCTTCCGTCGCATGAGTCAGCGCAACGTCCTCGACGCCCTGGATGAGATCCGGCGCTGCCTGGGCCAGACCCCGGCGGACGCCGGGCCGGCGCCCCGCATCGAGGTGTTTGGTGCGGCCGGATCTCTTGGCCCCGCCATCGCCGCGCGGCTGGCGCAAACCGCGTCGGTCGATGGCCCGCTGATTTATCTGGTCGCCGACGACGACCGCGCCGAGGCGCTGGTCGCAGACCTGACCTTCTTCAGCGCCGCCCCGGCGGCTCACGACGATCCGCTGGCGCCGGCCGCCGCGATGGAACTGCCCGCGATGGAACGGTCGCCCTACGCCGAAATGCAGCCGGATCGCCGGACAATCATGCGGCGGATGGCGATCCTGTTCCGCCTGTCGCGCGGATTCGCGCCCCGCATCGTGGTGGCCTCGGCGGCGGCGCTGTTCCGTCGCGTGGTGCCCCGAAATCCCTTCGACCACCTGTGCGGGGTCCTGACCGCCCGGACGCATGTCGACCGGGACGCTTTGATTGGCCGACTGGTCGAGGCCGGTTATGGCCGCGCGCAAGTGGTCGAAGATCCCGGGACGTTCGCGCTGCGTGGGTCGGTGGTCGACGTCTTCCCGCCGGTGTACCGGCACCCGGTGCGCATCGAGCTGTTTGGCGACGAGATCGAATCGGTGCGCCTGTACGACGCCAGCAGCCAACGCACACTACGTGGGCTGGAGAGCGTGCATTTTCATCCGGTTCGCGAAACCATTCGCACCGCGGGGGCCGATCCGCGGGGGCACCTGTTGGCCGCCGCCGATCTCGCCGCGTTCCCGTCGTCCAAGACGCGGCACCTGCTGGATCAGGTTGACGAGGGTGAGGAATTCTTCGGCATCGAGGCACTGGCACCCGCGTTTCACGAACGGATGGTTCCCCTGTTCGACTACCTGCCTGCCGGTGTGCGCGTCGTGATCGAAGATCCTTCGGACGTGCTCGACGAGGTCCGGCGCACGAACCGGCGCCTGCAAGACAGCGCCGCGCAACGCCGCGCCGAGCACCGCCTGACGCTGGACCCGGGGGATTTCCTGCTGACGGAAACAGAAGCGGAGACCGCACTGGCCGCGTGTCCCACCGTCGAGCTGCATTCTGTGGAGATCGAATCGACGATGGCCGCCCAAAATGCGGAGGACGCGACGCCTCGCATCCGCCTGAACGCGGAGACGACGTCGACCCTGCGGGCCCAGTTGCTGGCCAGCCCCGACTCGGTCCCGGGAGCCTTCGATCTGGCGGGGCCGCTGCGGGCGCGCATCATGTCCTGGCTGGCCGAAGGCTATCGCGTCCGCCTGGTCGCCCCCAACCGCACGCACGCCGAGCGTCTGGGCGGTATGTGCCAGGCGCTGGGGCTGGCGGCCCAGGTCAAGACGGCGACCCACGATGACGCCGCGCCGGATCTGCTGGCGATCCCTGGCGACGCACCGTCGCTGTTGGTCCTGGTGGGGGGCCTGGCGCACGGATTCGTTCTGCCGGCCGAAAGACTGATCCTTGTCGCCGAGGAAGAGATCTTGGGGCCCCGTTCACACCGTGAGCTGCCCCAGAAGACCACCGGGGCGCTGGGCGATCTGGGGGAAATCGCCGAGGGCGACGCTGTCGTTCACGACGAACACGGGATTGGTCGCTACCGCGGGCTCAAGAAGCTGGAGCTGCGCGGCGTGGCGCAGGATTTTCTACAGCTTGAATACGACGGCGGCAGCGTCTACGTGCCCGTCTATCGCATCAATCTGGTCCACCGGTACGTCGGCGGGACAGACGGCGCCGTGCGCCTGGACAAGCTGGGCGGCAAGACCTGGCTGGAAAAGCGCCGCCGGGTGTCCGCCGAAACGCGCAAGGTCGCCGAGGAACTGTTGATGCTGTACGCGCAGCGACGGGCGCTGCCGGGTCACGCCTTCCCGGCCCCCGACGTCATGTTCCAGCAATTCGAGGAGACGTTCCCGTTTGACGAGACGCCCGATCAGGAAAAGGCCATCGCGGCGGTGCTGGCGGATCTGCAGGCGCCGACGCCGATGGATCGCCTGATCTGCGGCGACGTGGGCTACGGCAAGACCGAAGTCGCGCTGCGGGCCGCGCTGCTGGCCGTGCTGGGGGGCCGTCAGGTGGCGGTCCTGACGCCGACGACCGTGCTGTCCGAACAGCATTTCGTGACCTTCGCTGAACGCCTGCGCGATTTTCCCGTCCGCGTCGGCTCGCTGTCGCGCTTCCGCAGCCGGGCCGAACAGCAACAGACGGTGGCGGATCTGGCGCACGGCCGACTGGACGTCGTCATTGGGACCCACCGGATCTTGTCGCGCGACGTGCGCTTCCAGAATTTGGGATTGGTCGTCATCGACGAAGAACAGCGCTTCGGCGTCGTACACAAGGAACGCCTGAAAGAGTTGCGGTCACAGGTCGATGTGCTGACACTGACCGCGACGCCGATCCCACGCACACTTCAGATGGCGATGACCGGCCTGCGCGAGATCTCGATCATTGCGACGCCGCCCGTCGACCGGCTGGCCATCCGCACTTTCGTCTGTCGCTGGGATCCTGAACTGCTGGGCGAGGCCCTGCACAAGGAGCTCAAGCGCGGCGGGCAAGTCTTCTTCGTCGACAACCGCATCGAGGAATTGCCCGAATGGGCGGCCAAGATGCAGGTCCTTTGCCCCGAGGCACGCGTTGCCGTGGCACACGGGCAGATGCCCGAAGGGGCGCTGGAAAAGATCATGATCGATTTCGTCGACGGCCGGTACGACATCCTGTGCTGCACGACGATCATCGAGGCGGGTCTGGATATTCCCCGTGCCAACACGATGATCGTGAACCGCGCGGATCGATTCGGCCTGACCCAGCTTTATCAGCTGCGCGGCCGCATCGGGCGTTCACGGCAGCGCGCCTTCTGCTACCTGGTGGTGCCCGCCGACAAATCGCTGTCGGCCGACGCCAAACAGCGTCTGGCCGTGCTTCAGCGCTTCACGGAACTGGGGGCAGGCTTCCAGGTGTCGACGCACGATCTCGAGATCCGCGGCGCAGGCGATCTGCTGGGCGACCGGCAGTCAGGGGCCCTGGCGGCCGTGGGCTTCGATGCCTACGCGCGCATCCTGGAAGAGGCTGTAGCCGAACTGCGCGGGCAACCGATCAAGCGCGAACACGATCCCGAGATCGCGGTCGACCTGCCGGCGTTTTTGCCCGACGACTACATCCCCGACACCGGCCAGCGTTTGGATTTCTACCGGCGCCTGGCCCAGGCCCAGGACGAGGACGGCGTGCGCGCGGTGCTGGAAGAACTGTCTGATCGCTACGGTCCCCTGCCCGACGAGGCGACGATCCTGGGCGAGGTCATGGTTGATCGCACAATCGTCCGGCGCATCGGGGCCCTCGGGTATGAACTGGGCCCCGCGCGGCTGGTGCTGGCCTGCGGCGCCGACGCGCGCCTGCAGCCCGGCAAGGTCCTGGCCATGACACAGGCAAACGGCGGCCGCTGGCGGCTGGCGGCCGACATGCGCCTGTCATACACCTTCGACGATCGCGAGAAGCGCAACCGCCTGGCTGCGGCGCGCCTGCGCTTGCTCGAGGCGGCGGCCTGTGTCATTTAACCGGCTATCCCCATGCTGAAGTTTTCGCGCGCGTCGTTGGTTGTGGTGACCCTGGTCGGCTGTAACGCGCACAAGGTCGGCGAATCGGCGTCCACGCCGACCGCGGGCGATCCCGGTCAGGTGTTGGCGACCATCGACGGCCAGGCCATCACCGTCACGGACCTGCAAGAACGAATCAACCACCAGCCGCCGTATGTGCGGGCCCGCTACGCCGCGCCCGAGCGAAAAAAGGAGCTTCTGGAAAGCCTGGTGCAGTTCGAGGTCATGGCGGCCGAGGCGCGCAGCCGCGGATACGACAAGGATCCCGACGTCGTGCGGGTGATGAAGCAGACCATGATCAGCGAGTTCATGAAGCGCGACTTCGACGCCAAAATGAAGGCCGAAGACGTGCCCGACACGGAAGTGGAGGCGTATTTTCGCGAGCACCCGACCGAATTCAGCCGCCCCGAGGAGGTGCGCATCAGCGCCATCCTGACCAAGGACAAGGGCAAGGCCGCCAAGGCCGCCGCCGAGGCCAAGGCCGCATCCGCCCTGGATCAGAAGGCCTTCCGCGACCTGGTCACAAAATATTCCGAAGACCAAGACTCCAAACAACGGGGCGGTGACCTGACCTTTTTCGACAAGGGCACGAAGATGTACCCGAAGGCCCTGGTGGACGCCGCCTTTGCGTTGAAAGAGGTCGGCGACGTGTCGGCCCCGGTGCCCACCGAGCGCGGCTTCCTGGTGCTGAAGCTGGCGGCCAAGCGGCCGGGTTTCTCGCGCCCCCTGGCCGAGGTGAAGACGCAGATTCAGCGACAGATCTACAACCAGCAGCGCGGCAAGCGCCTGGAAGAGTTCACCGCGCAGATGCGCAAGAGGGTGAAGATTGAGACCTTCCCCGACAAGCTGGCCCAGGTGGTGATCGATCCCGGTCCGGCCACCCCCGCCCCTGCGCCCGCCAAGGGCCCCACACCGTGAGGTGCGCGGCGGCCGGCGTCGCGGGCCTGGCCCTGTTGGGCGGTGTCGCCCACGCGCGCGTGGTCGAAAAGATCGCGGCCCTCGTCGGTGATGACGTTATCCTTGAAAGCGAGGTCAAGGAACACGCCGAGCCCTTCATGGCGGAAGTCGCCGCCATCCAGAATCAGCCCCAGCGGGCCGCTCGCGTGGCGGCGCTCGAGCGCGAAGTCCTCGAACGCCTGATCGACGAACATATGATGATGCAGCAGGCGACCGAGCTGAAGCTGACGATCACCAGCGAGGAGATCGACCGGACCATCGAGCAGATCAAGAAGGATCAGGGCTTTGGTGACAAGGAGGTCCGCGAGGCGCTGTTGCGCCAGGGCATGAGCGTGACCTCGTGGCGGCAGGAGTTGCGCAAGCAACTTCTGGGCACGCGGCTCATCCAGATTGCCGTGCGCGACAAGGTCAACGTCACCGACAGCGACGTGCAGAATTACTATGATCGCAACCTGAAGGCCGGGTCCAGCGTGCAGGTGCGCGCCAGCCATATCTTCATCACCATTCCCGAGAACGCCGACACCGCCGTCGTGCTGGAGCGACAGGCCTTCGCGATCAAATTGCTGGAACGGGTGAAGGCGGGCGAGGATTTTGCCAAGGTGGCCAAGGAAGTGTCCGAGGACGCCAACACGCGCAACGACGGCGGCGATCTGGGCTACTTCGGCAAGGACATGCTGCCCAAGCCCATCGAGGAACTGGTCTTTTCGATGCGCGTCGGCGAGGTGCGCGGTCCTGTGCGCGCCGAGCGGGGCTTTCACGTCATCAAACTGGTGGACCGCAAAACCAACGACGCCAAGCCTTTCGCCGAGATCAAGGAACAGCTGCGCGGCCAGCTGATGCAAAAAGAAATGGACCGCCTGAAGAAGAACTACCTCAGCGAGCTGCGCAAAAAGACGCTGATCGACATCCGCCTGTAGCGGCTAGCGGCAATGCCGTTCGGTTAGTGACCCGCTGCGCTCCGGGGCGAGGATGCGGGATCCCCTCCGCGGGGCCGGGCGCCCATATTCCGCGGGCCTTGCGGGCCCGCGGAATGCGCCCTGCGATCGTCGGCTACAGCGAGCGCAGACCCTCGC
>JANXXE010000170.1 GCA_025350815.1 Myxococcales bacterium
CTGGGGTTTGGTCATGTCGGCGCCTTGCGCGAACTTCGCCACACCGAAGTCCACAATCTTCGCAGTCTCGCCGTCGAGGCCGGGGACCAGCATGACGTTCGACGGCTTCAGATCTCTGTGAATGATCCCGGCCTTGTGGGCCGCGTCCACACCCTCGCAGATCTGAATGCCGATGCGGACGACGCGGTCGATGGGCAAGGGGCCGTCACGCTGGACCAACTGTTCGAGATCCGGGCCGTCCAGATACTCCATCACGTAGTACAGAAATCCGTCGGGCGTGGTTCCCGAATCCGTCACGCCCGCAATGTTGACGTGGCCAATCTGCGCGGGCGCATTCGCTTCTCTATGGAACCGACTCGCGCCATCGCGGCCGCCGGTTCGGGGCACCTTGATGGCCACCCGCTTGCCGATCCCCCGGTGGAATCCCTCGTAAACGTGCCCCATCGAACCCGACCCGATCATCCGCCGCACCTCGTAGCGATCACCCAGGATTTGCCCAATCAGCGCCGGCTCGGGCGGCTGGGGCGTCGCGTCCCGCAGCACGGGGACGGGCGCCGGCAGGTGCTGCGCGCCCGCCGCCCGGGTCAGCGTCTCCTGCTCGGCCGTTTCGCGTGAAATTTCCTGGGCAAACAGCGCGCCCAGAAATTGCGCCAGCTTCCTCTTGTGCGAGCCTGCCGCCAAAAACTGCGCCACGGCCGCCCCGAATTCGTCGGCCGTCCCAAAGCGATCACGGGGTTCAGCCGCCAGGGCCCGCAACGCAATCCGATCCAGGTCCCCCGGAACGACGGAATTAAATTCCGACGGACGCGGGATTTGCGGTGCCAGCGGGCGTGCGGCGTCACCGGGAAACAGTGCCCGGCCGGCCAGCATTTCCCAGAACAGAATACCGGCTGAAAAAATGTCGCTGCGCTGATCGACCGGGCGGCCCAGGTGCTGCTCGGGCGACATATAGTGGTTCTTGTAGTGGTTCTTGCCCCAGGTCAGCCCCGCCGTCGTGTGCAAGGCATTGCCGGTCCATTTGGCAATACCAAAGTCGATCAGTTTTACGCCGCCCGTGTACGACAGCATCACGTTGCCGGGTGATACGTCGCGATGGATCAGGCCCAGCTTCTGGAAGCCATGTACGTACCCGAGGGCCGCGCACAGCTCTTGTGTCACATACATGGCCAGGCCCAGTGGCAATGGCTCGGCTCGCTCGGCGCAGCGCTCCTGCACCCGTGACAGCGGCTTGCCGCTGATGAATTCCATCGCAAAGTAGGACTCGCGTCCCAGGCGAGAGGCGTCGAAAACGCAGACCAGATTTTCGTGGGAAAACTTCGTGGCCAGCAAATCCTCGTCAGACAAGCGCCGCTGCAGGCGCTCGTCGTCGTCTTCGGCTTCGTCTTTGTCGTGAAGGATTGTCTTCACCGCGCACAGGCGCTGCATTCCGGCGTCGCCGGAAACGGCCATGTAGACCCGCCCCATGCCCCCCGCGCCGATCTCCTTCAGCAGAACGTATTTTGGTCCGAACGGCCGCGGAAACGATCGGGCGGCCAGCGGCTCGGGGCTCAGGTGGGGACGCGTCGTCATTCCGCTAGGCCGCCATAGTACAGCTGCGCCGGGGCGACGCCACGGACAGGGCTGCGTATACTGCCGCGATGAAGATTGTGGCTGTCGAACGGCGCGTCGAGGCGATTCCGCTGTCGCGCCCGTACGCGATCGCCTACCGATCAGTCAGCGCGGTGGAAAATGTGATTGTCATCCTGCGCGTGCAAGGGGCCGCCGGACAGGTCATCGTTGGTCTGGGCGCGGCCTCGCCAGGTTCCTACGTTACCGGTGAGACGCGGGAGCAGTGCCGGGATGCACTCGATCCCGGAGCCCTCGGTTGGCTGGTCGGTCTCGACGTGCGGACCTTGCCGGCCATCACGCGGCGGCTGGAAACCGAGTTGCCCCGCACGCCGGCGGCGCGTGCGGCCGTCGACATGGCGCTGCACGACGCGTACGCACAGGTCCTGGGCCTGCCGCTGTGTGAGGCCCTTGGTCGCGTGCACCCGGGCCTGCCGACCTCGATCACCATCGGCATCAAAGGCGCGGACGAAACCTTGCGCGAGGCCGATGAATACACGGGCCGCGGATTCCGCATCCTCAAGGTGAAGATCGGCCGATCCCTCGACGAGGACATCGATCGCTTGCGCCGGCTGCGTGCGCACGTCGGGCCAGAGATCATCATTCGCGCCGATGCCAACCAGGGCTACAGCGTCGAGGAAACGCAGCGGTTCTTCGCCGAAACGGGGGCCCTGAACATCGAGTTCATCGAGCAGCCGGTCAAGGCAGGGGCCATCGACGATCTGCGACAGCTGCCGTCCGATCTGCGGGATCGTATCGCCGCCGATGAAAGTCTGCTTGGACCCGCGGACGCGCTGCGCCTGGCGACACCGCCGCGGCCCGCGGGGATCTTCAACATCAAGCTGATGAAATGTGGCGGGATCTGGCCGGCGCTGCGCATCGCCACGGTGGCCGAGCTTGGGGGCATTGCCCTGATGTGGGGCTGCATGGATGAAAGCTGCATCAGCATCGCCGCCGCGCTGCACGCGGCCCTGGCGTCCCCCGCGACGTGCTACTTGGATCTGGACGGCAGTTTCGACCTTGCGCGTGATGTGGCCGAGGGGGGCTTCTCGGTCAAGGACGGCTGGCTGCGTCCGTTGCCCCTGCCGGGCCTTGGTGTGCGCTTGCTCAACGGATAGCCTGACACAGGCGCGGGTGAATGTTGTCGCGCTTCGGCTCGCGACGTAAGCTCATGGTCGAGCATGTTGTTCGCTCGCCGACACGGTCGTGGTTTCCGCCGTTCCATCGTGCCGGCCGTGATCGGCGCGGCTGTGGTCGCGTTGACGTGTTTGCCGCAAATCCGGGTCGCGCAGGCGCGTGCCGGCGGAATCATCGCGATGGAATGCACGGGTTGCCACGGGACCCCCGCCATGCCGGCGCAGGTGACCCTGGTGCCGTCGGTCCCGGCCGCGAACGCGGGCCAAACCATCACGCTGGAGGTCGCGATATCCGGCGCGTCCAACGGCGGATTGTTCCTTTGGGCCGAGCCGGCGGGAACCTTCATTGCGCGGGCCGGCGAAAACACGCGGCTGGCGGGTGGGGGTGTGACGCATTCGTCGCCCAAATTGGCTGTCAACGGGGTCGTGACGTTCAAGGCTGACTGGGTCGTACCGCCCGGCGTTCCGGGGGCGGCCTTCGGCGTGGCGGTCCAGGCAGGAAACAGCAGCGGAACGTCCAAGGGCGATCGCGCCGGCGTCGCCTATTCGTCACTACCGATCGGTTGCGCAAAGGGGACTTTGTACTTCCGCGACTTCGACAACGACGGACACGGCCGGGCCGGCCCGGAAAACGAACTGCTGGCCTGTGCGCCACCAAAGGGCTATGCGGTCGTGGGTGACGACTGCGACGACAACGACGCGATGATCTACCCGGGCGCGCCCGAGGTCTGCAATCTGCGCGACGACAACTGCAACAAACAGATCGACGAGAACGCGCCGCCGGTTGACCTTTACGAGGATGAGGACGGCGATGGATATGGACGGCCTTTTTCCAAGACAATGAAAGGCTGTGCGCCGGTGAATGGCTGGGGGATCGGACAGCGGGATTGCAACGACAAGGACAAGAACATTCACCCCGACGCGGTCGAGATCTGCAATTACATAGACGACAACTGCAACGGCCGCGTGGACGAAGGCGTGCGCGAAACCTGCGGCGTGGGCTGGTGCCGGCGTGAATCGACCACCTGCGTGCCCGACCGGTGCGTCGAGGGCAAACCCGCCCCGACGGGGGAAGTCTGCAACCTGTTCGACGATGACTGCGATGGCGTCATCGACAACGGCGACAACCTGTGCGGCCAGGGGAAGACCTGTGACAAGGGGATGTGTGTCCCGTCAGACAAGGGCACGCAGCCGCCGCCCGTTGGCGCCGGTTCGGGAGGGGCCGCAGGATCTTCCTTGGACGCCGCCACCGGCCCCGACGTCAGTCGGGATCCGGGGGGGCAGCCCGCGAAGGGCAACGGCACGGGTGGCGCCGGCGATCAGGCTTCACAGGGCGGCCGACCCAGCGGCGGCTGCGCAATGGGGACGCAGCCCACGGCAGGTCTCTGGTGGCTGGCCGTATTGGGACTCTGTGTCCTGGCCGGGCGCGCGCGTGCCCGTCGGCTTTAGTCCCACTGTTACATCGGCAGCTTGTCGCGGCAGCCGCTGGACCAGTTGGCGCTGCAATCGTAATCAGAATCGATGGCGGTCACAGTGCCCGCCGGCCAGTCGATGGTGGCGACGGTCCGGACGTGTTGCTTGATGAAGTTGGTCAGGTCGACGACGGTGGCCTTGCCGCGCACGTTGACGATCGCCCGTCCCGCCGACGGCAGACCGGCGCCCCAGTGTTCGATGAGAACGGTGAAGCGTCCGGTTTCTGGCTTGGCCAGGAAGATGTTCTCGGGACCGAAGGTGCCCGTGTTGTCGACGTCCTTGTGCGGATTGTCCGTGGCGTCACCCACCACGCCCCAGTCGGGACCGGCGCCCAGGCACGATGTCCAGGTGCAGTCGGTGGCGTTGTCGTTGATGCGACCGCCTGGCTTGATGAGATGCGCTTCCCAATCGAGGCCCTTGTCGTCCCACGAGATGGTGACGCGGATGTCGGCCTCGACGCAGTTGGTGGTGATGACCCGCGTGACCAGCACGGCCCGCCCGGCGGCGTTCGACCAAACGCACTTGACGATCTGCGTGCCGCAGAACAGGGGTGCCGTGACGCTGAAGACGCCGTTCGTGGCCGTCTGGATGGAACCGGCGACTTCCAGGGTCCCGGTTGGCGTGCCGCCCCCGACGTCCGCGGTCTTCACGACGTAGAAGGTGCCGTTGCCGACGGCGTTGGTGATCGTGCCCGCGAATATGTTGGACGTCTGGTTGGACAGGCTCAGCTCGAAGTTATTGATGGTCGTCGTCGGGCCGCCCGGGACCGTGAAAAACCCGGGCGTCATGCGCTCGGGCGCGGGGTCAAGTGCTGTCACCGGTACGGTGTCCGTCGCACTGGAATCTCTTGCCGCCGTGTCGCCCGCAGCGTCGTTGACGGCGCTGTCGGTCGCGGCACTGTCGCTGGTGGCGGCGTCGCTGACCGGGCGGTCCGCTATCCCCGGGGCACCGTCCGCCGTGCCCCCGACACCGTCGGCCCCACCGTCATTCGTGGCGGCATCGCCCCCGCCTTCCTTGCCCTTGTCCGTGGACGAGCCACAGCCAATTGTCCCCACCATCAGCATCACGACGACCGCACAAAGCTTTTTCATGGCCGGCAATTGTATCGCAAAAACAGGTACAGTGGGCGCGTGCATCCCTGGCATGACATCTACGTCGACGACAAGCTGATCGACCGGGCGTTTCCCGTCGTGATCGAGGTTCCGAAGGGCAGCAAAAACAAGTACGAGCTCGACAAGGAGACCGGCTTCTTGCGGCTGGATCGCGTCCTTTACAGCGCGGTTCACTACCCCGCGAATTACGGCTTCGTGCCGCGTAGTTTTTGCGGCGACGGCGATCCGCTGGACGCGCTGGTGCTGGGACAGGAATCCGTTTACCCGCTGACCATCGTCGAGGCGCGCGCCATCGGCGTCATGCGCATGCGTGACGACAAGGGCATCGACGACAAGATCATCGCGGTCAGCGTCAACGATCCGTCGGTGGCGGACTATAACGACCGGACACAGTTGCCCCAGCACGTCGAGCGCGAGATCAAACGCTTTTTCCAGGACTACAAGATCCTCGAACACAAGGTGGTCGAGGTCGAGGACTTCCTGGGCCCGGCCGAGGCCTTCGTCATCCTGCGCGAATCCCTAGAACTGTACCGACGTCTGCGGCGGGGCGAACTCGGCAAGCCAGGCTGAACGACGACTGTCTGTACATGCTGCGCCGCCACGCCTTCCGGCTGACCTTCGCGGCGTGTCTGGTGGCCAGCCTGCTGCCGCTGTTCGCCAGCCGCGTCCTGCCCTTTCACGATGCCTCGGGCTTGATTGGCCTCGGTGGGGCGCTGGCCCACCAGAACGAACCGGCGGCGCGCATTGGCGCCTTCTTTGACATCCGGCCCGGCGCCTACCCGTCGGCGCTGTATTTCGGCTGGGCCTATCTGGCAGCCCGGTTGCACGTGCCGATGGACATCGCCTTCAGCTTGTTTACGGGCCTGTTTTGCCTGGCCGCCCCGCCGCTGGCGATGCTGGCCTTGCTGCGCGCGTTCGGCCGGCCGCGCAGCCTGGCGCTGCTGGCCTTCCCGATCACTTACCACCAACAGATCTGGTTTGGCTTTGTCGGCAGCGCCGCCGCCGTCGCCGGAATCATTCTGGCCCTGGCGCTGGCCAAGGACGCAGCTGATCGGCCCCGCCCGGGCAATCATCTGGCGCTTGCCGCCACGATTCTGTTTGTTGCGTCCGCCCATCCGTTCTCGTTCGCGCTGCTGGGCCTGTTACTGCTGCCGTTTGTGCTGTGGCCTGCCAGGTCAGAAGGCGGCCCAGAAGGCGGCCGCGCCACGCGCCCTGGATTGCGGGCGCTGGCCTTGCGCCTGCTGTGTGCCGTGCCGGCGTTGCTGTTTCTGGCGCCGTGGCTGGGCGGATTCTTCACCCGCAGCGGCGACAGCCAGCCCTTTTGGACCCGCGCGCTTCACGAGCTGACCCTGGACCGCCCGCGGCCGAAATTCAGCGGCGGCCTGTTTTTACAGTGGCTGGGCAACGGGTACCTGACCGTTGCTGACGAGATTGTTCCCGCTGTCGCCATCGCCGTGTTGCTGGCGTTTTTGGTCTTGGGCGCGCGTCCCGAGGCCGGCGCGCGTCGCGAGTGTGATCGCCACGGGTGGATCTGGCTTAGCTGGGCCGCGCTGTGTCTGGCGCTGGCTTTTTTGCTGTTGCCCAATCAAATCTTCTGGCCCGAACGCTGGTGGGGTGTTCGCGTTCGTTGCGTGGTGCCGCTGTTCCTGATTGCGGTGGCCGCCGTGCGTCCGTCGGCCCGGGGTCTGCCCGCGTGGGTGGCGGCGCCGTCGGTGGCGGCGGCTTTGATCTTCGCGGGGTACGTCACCTGGGATCTGCGGACGCACTGGCACCACCAGGTGCTGGCCGGTTTTGACGAAGTCATGGCCGCGCTGCCGCCCGGTCAATCCGTGCTGGCGATGCCGGCCCTGCCCGACGATCACTACACGAACGGTCACCCCTATCTGGTCCAGCACTACGTCGCGTGGACCGGCGGTCGCGCCGTGCCGTTTCTGCGCGGCCACGCAACGTCGTACTGGGTAACCCAGAAAGAACCGCCGCCCGCGCCGCCGTGGGGCGATCGCGGCGCGTTCGTGTGGCGGGATCACGGCCCCGGCTACGACTACTTCCTGGTCGAGCTACCCCTGCACCGTGCCGCGCACCGTGCCGCGAACGATCCCCTGGAACACGCGCCCGGCAACGAAGTCACACTGGTGGCGGCCCGCGGCCAGTGGCGCCTGTACGCGCGCGTGGCGGCCGCGCGCTGAGAACCCTCGCAGGAGGCTGACGATCACGGCGCCGCGGAAAACGGCCGCACGGTCAGATCGCCGCCGCACGCATCCAGGGCCACGCGGGTTTGCGGATGCAGCAGCCCCGGCGCGGCCACCGTCGCCAGCGGAATCAGCACGAAGGGCCGCAGCAGCAGGGCAGGGTGGGGGATCGCAAGGTGTGGCTGGTCAAGGACGAGGTCGGAGTACAGCAAGATGTCGATGTCGATGGTCCGTGGCGCCTTGCTGCCGTCGGCGGGGCGTTCGCGACCAAGCGATCTCTCGATGCCCAGACACAAATTCAGCAGGGCCTGCGGCGACAGCGTCGTCTCGATCCTCAGCACCGCGTTCAGGTACGCGGGCTGCGGCCCCGAAGCCACGGCGTCCGTCTCGAAGACGGGGCTCTTACCATTGACGCGTGTGCCCGGCGCATCGTCGACGGCCCGCACGGCGGCGCGCAGAAACGCCAGGCGGTCGCCCAGGTTGGAACCCAGCGCCAGGTAGGCGGAAACAGGCGGCATCGGCGCCCACGATAGGGGGCATTGCCCCGTGATAGAAGGGCGTCCTTCATGCGCAGCGCACTCATCGCGGCCCTCATCACGGGCCTGGCCACGGGCATCGGCGCGCTGCCGTTCGTGTTCGTGCGCGATCTGCCGCGCCGGGTTTACGACGGTGTCCTGGGCGTGGGCGCCGGGCTGATGCTGGCGGCGGCGACGCTGGGCTTGCTGGCCGAGGCGTTGCGCGCCGTGCATCTGCCCACGGGCGAATTGGACGCCGCGAACCTGGCGCTGGTGATCACGGGTTTCATCACCGGGGTGGCCATCGCGGCGATCATGGATCGTTTCATTCCGCACCGGCACGCGGGCGATCACCACCGGCACCTGGGCCACGCGCCCGGACACGACGCGCACGATCATCCGGGCGAAATGCGCCGTACCTACGTCATCATCGGCGCGCTCAGCATTCACCGCCTGCCCGAGGGGCTGGCCATTGGCGCCGGTTTCGCGGCCTCCGGGGCCTCGCGCCTGGGCTGGATGCTCAGCACGGCGGTGGCGCTGCAGAACGTCTGCGAGGGCGTCGTGATGGGCGCACCGCTGCGCGCAGGCGGGCTGTCGCCGGGCCGCAGCCTGCTGGTCGCCTTGCTGACCGGTTTGACGATTCCCGTCGGTGCCTTCGTCGGCCTGACGTTGTCGTCGTGGGCGCTCAGCGTCCTACCGTTCGTGCTGGCCCTGGCCGGCGGGGCGCTGATCTACGTGACGTCCAACGAGATCATCCCGGAATCGCACAGCCACGGTAACGAGGGCACGGCCTCGGCCGGGGTGGTGACCGGATTCCTGCTGACGATGGTCGTGGGCGCGCTTTTGCGCTGACCGATCCGGGCGTAGGCAGCGCAAAAGATCCGCGCTAAGGTGCCACGCATGTCGCAGCTTCAGCCCTTTTCCGATGGTGGCTATTCCTTCGTTCCCGGCGGTCCAGCGCACGCCCAAAGTGTTCGCGCCGCCGACGGCTACGCGATCGAGCGCGCTCGCTTCACGCGCCCCTTACCGTTGCAGAAGGGCTTTGCCGCAATTGAGGCGCACCTCAAACGCAGCAGTCGACCGCTGACCGCCCTGTGCGCGGCGGAACTGCGCTGCCCGAAACAATTCACCATGAACGGCTTCGAGGCCTTCAACATGGAATACGGGTCTGTCCTTGAACGCTGGGGCCTGCTGCGCGCGGGCCTGAATCCGGTGTCGCGTTCCAACGTCGCGCCGTTGATCGACCCGCCCTCCGAGCCGTCGTTCTACGCGTTCTGCTACACGGTGCCCAGCACCGACGGCAAGACCAGCTTTGTCGCCTCGGGCAGCGCCGAATGGCCCGAGGGCACACGTTTCCCCGACGATATCGTGGCCCGCGGTGACGTGTCGGCCGCCGGCATCGCCGCCAAGGCACGCTGTGTGCTGGACGCAATGGACCGCCGCATGTCGCGCGCGGGCGTCGGCTGGAAGGATGTCACCGGGACGCAGGTCTACACCGTCGAGAATTTCCTCGCGGTGTTGGCCGAACAGATCCTGCCGCTGACCGGCAACAGCGGCGGCGTGACCTGGCACTACACCCGGCCGCCCATCGAGGAACTGGATTTCGAAATAGATGTGCGCGGCGTCGCAACCGAGCGCGTCATCGCCGTCTGAGCCGGCAACCAACTCTGCGGGGTAGCGCTATACTGGTGCGCGCCCCCGAGTGTCCTCGCTGTAACCGCGCCTTGCGCGCGCGACCGGAGTTGCCATGAACAAGTTCCTTCTGTTCGGCCTGCTTGGTTTTTCCCTGACCTGTTCGCGGTCGTCCCAGCCGGGTGAGGCCAGCGACGATGCGGGCGGCGACAACACCGGTGCCGCGGGCACGTCGGGTCACGTGGGCACGGGCGGCAGCGGCAGCGGTGGGGCAGCGGGCAGTGCGGGTACCACCGGCAGTGCGGGGACTGGCGGCGCCGCGGGCAGCGCAGGCACCACCGGTACCGCTGGCACGGGCGGGGCCACCGGCAGGGATTCGGGCGTGGCTGACGGCGCGCGCCCAGCGGTTGATGCCCCGGTGGTCGCGCCCACGCCTACGGGGGCCTCGGTGGTGGAACGCAACAACCACCCGTCGCGCGACGGATTGTTCGTGCAGCCGACGCTCACGCGCGCGAAGGCCGCCAAGATGGTGCCGGACGCCGCCTTCAACCCGGTGTTTCAAGGTGTCATGTGGGCCTCGCCCCTTTACCTGGAAAATGGTCCCGGCAACAAGGGCGCGTTCTTCGTGGCCACCAGCCAGAATCGGGTTTACGCCTTCGACGAAACCACCGGCGCCACCGCCTGGATGGCGACCATCGGCAATCCGCCGCCCGCCAACGGCGTCGCCTGCGGCAACATTCACCCGCTGGGGATCATCAGCACGCCGGTGATCGATGCCTCGGCGCGCACGATCTACGTGGCCGGCGCCGTCGGTGCCCAGGTCATCGAACGGCACGAGATCCACGCCCTGTCCGTCGACGACGGCAAAGAACGCCCGGGCTGGCCCGTCGACGTGTCCAAGATGACCGCCGGCAATTTGCGCTTCGATCCGCCGTCGCAGAACCAGCGCAGCGCCCTGTCGCTGGTCAACGGCATCCTGTACGTCGCGTACGGCGGCCACGTGGGCGACTGCGGCCCCTATCACGGCTGGGTCATTGCGGTCGACACCAAGACCCCGACGAAGACCGGCGCGTGGGCGACCGGTGGCGCGGGCGAGGCCATCTGGGCCGCGGGCGGAATGGCATCGGACGGCAATGGTGTTTTTGCGATTACCGGCAACAACACCGCCCGCGCGGTCACGCACGCCGACAGCGAGGAGGTCGTCCGCCTTACCGGAATGGCGACCCTGGATCGCAGCGACGCGAATCTGTACTACCCGAAAAGCTGGCTGACCATGGACCAGACCGACGCGGATTTTGGTTCCAACAACCCCGTCTACGTCGAGGTTCCCGGCGCCACGCCGGCCGGCCTGGTCGTGGCCACGGCGAAGGACGGCCATATGTATTTCCTCGACAGCAAGAAGCTGGGCGGGGCGGGCGGCCATCTGGTCGACTTTCAGGTTGCCACCACGGCGATGGCGATTCGCACGGCGCCGACGGCGTACGCGACGCCCAAGGGCGTGCACGTTGCGCTGACGATCGACACGAAGTCGACCGGTTGCAACGGCCTGGCGGGCAGCGTCGTCCTGTCGGTGCTGGTGGCGCCCGGTGCGCCGGTGAAGCCGTCGGTCGCGTGGTGCGCCCCGATCACGGGCCAGGCCTCGCCCATCACGACGACCACCGACGGTCAGAATGAATCCCTTGTCTGGTACATCAGCGGCAACAAGCTGCTGGCGGTCGACGGCGACACCGGCCAGCCCGTGTTCGGCGGTGGCACGGGCACCTGCGCCGGCGTGATTCGCTGGGCCTCGCCCATCGCCGTCAAGGGCCGCATCATCGTTGGCGGCGCCGGCCGCCTGTGTTCGTGGTCGTCGCCCTGACTCACCGACCACGGAACGCGTGGTTTCCGCGGTCGTCGCGGCGCCCGGGTCAGTTGCGGGTGAACACGAACGAGCCGTTCGTCAGCGGCAGTGTTTCTGTGCCGCCACTGCGCACCAGGGTGGCCTCGAAGGTCCCCTTCCATCGCTCGCCGGTGGCCTTGGCGACGCTGGTGACGACAACGCTGCAGGATCCCATCGTGTCATTCCCCAGATACACATCGGTGTTGGTGCCTTTGAACACCTGGTGCATCACGGCTGCCGCCGGCGCTGTCTTGCAGTCATATGTGCCCGTGGCGTCTGTGGGAATCGTGACCTGAAGGGACGGCGGCCGCGTCGAATTGGACGGCGCCTGGCCGAGAAATTTTCGCCCCGCAAACACCTGGCTGTTGGCCAGTGTCTGCGTGAACGAGATGGGTGTGCCGCCTATCGTGGCGAAAAGACCGTCGCCGGCAGGTCCCGTCGTCGCGCCCCCCGCGTCAGCGGTCGATGCGCCCGAACCCCCGCAAGAGACGGCACCCAGGATCAAGGCACCGAAGGCGATGCCGATGATTGATGATGTGGTGGTCCTGGACATGGTGACTCCTGCGGGTGTGAGGCGAAGGCCGCCTAGAACTCCAGGCCGCCCGGGCAGTAGTCAGCGTGGAACTTGCCCTTGATGCTGCCCACCGGGAACAAAACGTCCAGCGTGCCCTCCACGTACATCCCCGGTTTGTAGGCCGTCAAAGTCAACGTGCCGCTCTTGCAGCCGTGCTCGCCGATCTCACTGCCGAAGGCGTAGTTCACCTCGGCCGTGCCTTTTGATGCCCCGACGGCCGCCCCAACCGTCGGCAGGTTCATCCCCACGGTCGTGCTGCCGATAATCATCTCAAGTATCTGTGTCCCCATCGGGATGGTGGGAAGCCATTTGGTCATCTTGGAAATGTCCGCGCAGGTCACGGGTCCGCTGAACAGGTAGATGAAGGGGCCACCGGCGGCCTCCGAGGGCATCGCGGGCTTGCCGATCCACAGGCCGCTCATGACTGGCATGATGACGCGATCGCTGTACATGCCGGTCAGCGCGTTCCCGCCGGCCCCGCCACCCGAATCAGCCGCAGTCACCGCGCCTGCGTCGGGGCCGCCGCCGGCCTTGTCCACGGCCGCATCAGCGCCGGAGGTTCCAGCCGTGCCGGTCGTGCCGCCGGAACCGGCCGTACCGGTCGACCCCGCCGTCCCACCGGAAGCGCCGGCTGCGCCAGTGCCCGCCGTGCCCTTGTTACCGCCCGAGCCCGAGCCCGCCGCACCGCTGGTCCCCGCGGTGCCTTCGTCCCCGCCCGCGCCACCGGATCCCGACGGCTTCGACGACGAGCCGCCACAGGCCAATGGTCCGGCCATCAGGGCCACAAGTCCGAAACCCAGGATTCTTCGTTGCATCACTGTGATCATTGTCCGGCTCCTTGTGATTGGGCTCATGGTTGGTCGCATTTGAATGGCCCGTTATCGATGGGCGGCAAATGCAAAATGTACGTTGCAATGTCCTTCAGATCGGCATCGGTCATATCGCCCATCCTGTGCATTCCACCCGGCATGGTGCTGCACAAGAGACGGTTGGTGCCCTTTTCGGTATTGGTCTTGATCGAATCCACAACATCCATGATGGACCAGCCCGCCAAGCCCTTTGCGTGGGGGGTGATGTTGGTGGAAGTGGCCGCCGCGAGATCCGTGCGCGACTTGTACTTGCGGCCGCCGCTGAACGCCTTGGTGAAATCAGTCTCGTCGGGGCGAATTTCGGGTGTGTGGCATTGCAGACAGGCCACGATGGACAGGTATCGACCCCGTTCAGCGGCCGCAAACAGCGGGTCGCCCGCCGGCAATACCGCGTGTGGCACTTGGTCGTTCTTGATTTGTGGCGCCGGCGAATCGGGATTGGGCAAGGTGTCCGGCGGGACGACATTCGGATTGGACGGAATCGTGCGCAGATATTTGATAATTGAATCCAAATCTTCGCGGGTCAATTGCGAATACATCGGGTACGGCATGATGGGCCACAGGGCCACGTGTTCGTCGTCGATGCCCACAGTGATTGCGGTGCGGACGTCGTCGTCCGACCACATGGCCAGACCCTCATCCTTGTGCGAGGTCAGGTTCTCGGCGTAGACACTGACCGTCTCGCCATTGCGGTACTTGAAATCGTAAGAACGGCTGCCCGCCAGGTACTTCGACATATCGGGCTTGCCGTCCGGCAAAGTCGGCGTGTGGCATTCGCCACAAACCAGGACGTTGTCGACCAGATAACGGCCCCGCTCGACCGTGCCCAGAAGCTTCGAGCCCCCCGTGGCGGGCGTGGTTGAAGAAGACGACTTGGAACAAGAGCCAAGCGCCACAAATGCGGCGGCCGCAAAAGAAAACCAAAGAAGCGGCCTCGTGCCAGTCACACGGAACATCATGAAGTCCTCCAGGTGGCGTGTCGGGGCGAGTTCGGCAGTCTGTACCCGGGCATTCCTTTGCACAAGGGCCTTGATCGCTGATGTAACTGTGCGTAGCCTCCGTCCGTGCCGTCGTCCGCGCGGGTCATTGTTGTTCGCTGCGTGATCGCGGTCGCGGCGCTGGGATCCTGTTCATCCGGCGGGTCGGGCCCGACGTGCACGGACACCCCTGGCGGCATTCCCACCGATCTGGCCTGTACGGGCCTGTATCCCGAGGGCGATTCGTCGAAATATGCGGCGACGGCCGTGCCCTACGTGCCGGGCGTCGTTCTGTGGAGCGACGGCGCGGAGAAACGTCGATTTCTGTATCTGCCGCCGTCGACGAAGATCGACACGTCGGACATGGACGCCTGGAAATTCCCCGTGGGCACCAAGGCCTGGAAGGAATTTCGTCTGAATGGTCACGCGGTCGAGACGCGTCTCCTGTGGAAAAAAACTGCGGCCGAATGGGAACACGCGACCTATATCTGGGACGCGGCCGGCAAGTCGGCCAAGATCAATCTGTCTAAAGGGCCGACGCTGGTCGAGGGTGGCTACGAGATCCCGACGGCGGTGAAGGTTTGTGCCAAGTGTCACAGCGGTGGCTCGGATGTTCTATTGGGCATCGAGGCTGTCGCGCTGGCCCTGCCGACGGCCGAGGGCATTACGCTGGGCAGCCTGGTGTCGGCCGGCCGGTTGAGCGCGCCGCCCGCCACGACGTCGATCACGCTGCCCGAGGATGGCACCGGCAAGGGCGCCGTTGCGATTGGCTACCTGCACGCGAATTGCGGAATGTCCTGCCATTCCAGTCGGGCGTTGGCCAACGAGACCGGCCTGGATATGCGGCTGCGCGCCGGTGATTTTTGGCCGCCGTCGGGTACGGCCGTTTCCACCCTGGCGGCCACCGCGGCATTCCGCACGGGCGTCAACCAGGACGTGAAGACCAAGACCTACGCCGACGCGTTCGTGGGCGCCCAGCGCATCACGCCTGGCTCGCACGATCTCAGCGCGGTCTGGCAGGTGGTCCACCGCCGCGGCGATCGCCAGATGCCCCCCATCGTCAGCCACAAAATAGACGAGCCCGGCGTGCAGCGTCTGGCCGACTGGATCGACGCGCTTCCCAAATGACGCAATTGCGGCGCATCTTGTGTTTGGCCCTGTTGTTGACGCCCGCCGGTTGCGGCAGCGATGTGGACGATCGCGATGCCACCTGGGCCCTGATTTCCCCGCTAATCATTCAACCGAATTGCGCGACATCCAGTTGCCACGGCCGGACGGCCGCTGTTGCAGGGCTGGATTTCTCGACAACGACTGACGGTTACAAAAGCCTGCTGTCCAGCAGTTTGCCCAAAAGGGCGTCCCAACCAGAGAAGCCGCGCCCGTTTCTGGTTCCTTTCAATCCCGCTGAATCCCATCTGCTGTATATGTTGCGCGCGGACGGCACCGGCCGGATGCCCCCGGACAGGCCCTTGCCCGACGGCGACATTCGGCTGATTGAACGCTGGATTTTGGCCGGGGCCAAAAACGACTAGTCATGCGGATGTACCTCGTCAATGTGGGGCTGGTCGTATTGACGGCGGTTTGCGCGCCCCGCGTGGCGCAGGCGTATCCGCAGTGGCAGTTCGCGTCGGGCACAACCCGCTGCGGCCAATGCCATTTCAATCCGGCCGGCGGTGGTCTTATCACCGGTTACGGCCGCGACGCCGTCGGGGACGATCTGTCGACCTGGAAGGGCAACGGCGCCTTCTTGCACGGGGCGGTCGAACTGCCCGCCTGGCTGGCGCTGGGTGTGGATACGCGCGGGGCGCTGCTGTCCCACGACAACGGCAGCCCGTCGGGGGCGCAGATCTCGGCCTTCCCGATGCAGGCGGATGTCCAGGGCCGCGTCGCCTTCTTGAACGCGTTCTCGGCATCCGTCACGGCGGGTGTGCGTGGCCAGGCGCGACCGAGCCCGGCACCGATCGCATCGCGCGATGTGCAACCGTCGCCCGCGTCGCGTTTCGTCTCGCGCGAGCATTACCTGATGTGGCGTCCCGAGGCGCAGGGTCCGTACGCGCGGGTGGGGCGATTCTTCGCGCCCTTCGGTCTGCGGCTGGCGGAACATACCAGTTACGTGCGGCGGGATCTGGGCGCGAATCTTCTGGAAGAAACCGACGGCGTGTCGGGTGGATTCGTGTCCGGCGACTGGGATCTGCACGTCACGGCTTTCATTCCGGACGTGCTGCACCAGGCGGGCGGCAACGAAAAGGGCGCAGCCGCGCTGTTCGAGCGTCGCCTGGCCGACAAGCTGGCCCTGGGCGTATCCGGCCGCGCGGGGCAAAATGACGATCGTCGGCGCTACGTCGGCGGTGCGTTCGCCAAGCTGTACGTGGAGCCGGCCAAGGTCTTGTTGATGGCCGAGGGCGATGTGGTGCAACTGGCCGTCAACGATCACGGCAGCGTCGGACAGTTCGTGGGCTACGCGGGCCTGACGGTTTTCCCGGTGCGCGGCCTGTGGCTCAGCATCATGGGTGAGCGTTTCCAGGACGATTTGCGCATCAAGAATTCCGCCAGCAATGCGCTGGATGGTCAATTGAACTGGTTTCCTTATCCGCATTTTGAAATTGTCGTGCTGGGGCGCCTGCAGACGGCCGGTGGCCAGGATTCGGCAAAGACCCTCATGGGCCAGATTCATTACTTCCTATGAAGCGCGCGCTGTTGTCCCCGTGGCTTGTGTCCCTGCTGGGGATCGCGTTGCTGGCAGCGGCCGGCTGCGGTGGCGAGGCACCCGTGCCAAAGGCACCAACGTGGGTCGATGACGTGATGCCCATCTTGCGCGCTAACTGCTTCACCTGTCACGGGGCGGGCGTTCGCGACAAGGACGCCAAGCGTTGGGACTTCTTTTACGACCCCGACGATCCCAAGCTGCGCGACATCAACCTACCGATTGGTTTCATGTCGCCGGTGACGCTGGCGTCGGGGCGCTGGCCGTTGTGGCTGATGCTGAAGGGCGGCGACCGCATGCCGCCGGTGCCCGCACCGCCGCTGTCCGAACGCGACGCCCAGGTACTGAAGCTGTTCCAGATGAGCCCCAAGCGCGGCACGCGCCCCGCGAATCACACGCCAAAGGCGGGGTGGTTTCCCAAGGCCCCGTGGTTTGTCGTCAGCGACGACGACGGAGAGCAGGTGCTGGGCAAACTGACCTGCGGCAGCGTCGAGGTCCTGATCGACCACACCGGCAACCAGCGCCTGCCCGCCGGCGCTTCACCGCCCTGCACCGGCCTGCTTTATGACGGGCAGGATCTGCAGGCGGTGACGCTGGATTGACGGCGGGCAAGGGAATGACGCGTCCGCGGGGATCGTGGGGGCGCGGCAAACTCCGTGTAGCCTGATGCGTGGGTGAAAGGTCTCGATGCAAGGTTGACCATCGTATATACATCAGTATATACTTTACCTTGTGGCCGAGCGGGCTAAGATTTTTCAAAATGGCGGCAGCCAGGCAGTGCGCCTTCCGAAATCCTGCCGCTTCAGCGACGATCAGGACGAAGTGATCGTCAGGCGAGCGGGAAAGCGGGTCATCCTCGAACCTGCCGACGAGTGGTCTCGTGACTTTCTCGCTTGCCTGGGCGCTTGGAAGGAAGAAATCCCGAGGCCTGCTGCGCGGAAGGTTGGTTCCAAGAAGAATCCCTTCGAGGGATCGTGAAGTACCTGCTCGATACAGACAGCGTCAGTTTTGCCCTGCGCGGCCACGGGGAAGTGGGAACCAAAATCCGGGCGCGGAAGCCGTCGGACCTACGTATCAGCGCCATTACCGTCGCTGAACTTCGTTACGGAGCTGATCGCAAGGGATCGAAGAAGTTGCACGCCCTTATCGACACGATGGCGACGGCAATCGAAGTCGTGTCGTTCGATGAAGCCGCGGCGACTGAATTCGGGCGAATCGGCAGCATTCTAGCGGAGCGGGGGACGCCCATCGGCGAGTACGACGTGCTGATCGCCGCTCACGCAGTCACCCTGCGGTGCACCCTTGTGACGAACAACGTAAAGCACTTTTCGAAGGTTCCAGGACTGTTGGTGGAGAACTGGACATGAGATCCCGTCGCGTCCTCGACGTTCGGCGGCAGAAGTTTTCATGGCGAACTCCTTTTCCGGACACTGCGTCGGCATCCTCCTGAACGGCCGCTGGCACCCGGGCACCCCTTGGGGGTAAATACATCGACGTGAAGCCAAGATTCCTGCTGGTGCCCCTTTTGTTGCTGGCCATTCCTCTACTGGGCGCCTGCGGGCGCAAGGTCGGGGACGCCTGCAAGACCAGCTTCGACTGCAACGAAAGCGACAACAGCCGGACTTGCGACATCGCACAGCCGGGCGGTTACTGCACGATCGACGGCTGCGACGAACGGTCCTGCCCCAGCGAGGCCGTGTGCGTGCGCTTCTTCCCGCGGTTGTTTCTCAACCGGCCCTGCAATCCGGCCGCGCCGACCGATTGCCACGACGACGAGCTGTGCCTGGACAGCGGCGTCTGCGCGCCACGCGCCACCGAGCGCCGGATCTGTGCCCACGCCTGCAGCTCGAACGACGATTGCCGTGGGGGCTACGATTGTCGCCTGGCCGGAACACTGGGTACGATGGCGCTGGTCAGCCTGCCGCCCCACCCGGTTCATTTCTGTGCCCCCCACGAAACGCCGTAACGGTCGCCGCGCATGAGCGCCGGGCTGGCCTTTGCCCTGCGGCGGCTGCTGGGCGCGCTGACCGCCGTCATCGGGGTGTCGCTGGCGGTGTTTGCCCTGCGCCACGCCGTTCCGGGCGATCCCGTCGATGCCATGCTGGGCGAACAGGCGACCGAGGCTGATCGCGACGATCTGCGCCGGTGCCTGGATCTCGACAAGTCACTGCTGGGACAGGCGGGGGCGTTTGCGGCGGACGTCGGATCCGGGACGCTGGGGATGTCGTGTCACTACCGGCGCTCGACGGTCATGTCTTTGATCGCCGAGGTCTATCCGCGCACGGCCGAGTTGGCCGTCGCAGCGGTCGCGCTGGCCCTGGTCATTGCGCTGCCCCTGGGCATCATCGCGTCGTTGCGGCCGGGATCGTGGCTGGATGGTTTGGTCATGGGGACCAGTCTGGCCGGCATCGCCGTGCCCACCATGTGGCTGGGGCCGT
Organism: Myxococcales bacterium; assembly: GCA_025350815.1. GTDB lineage: Bacteria > Myxococcota_A > Polyangia > Fen-1088 > Fen-1088 > JANXXE01. Next base: position 19,104 of record JANXXE010000170.1, read on the forward strand.
TGCTGCTGGCGTTTTTCTACGTGCGCCTGGGCTGGTTGCCGGGCCCGGCGGATCCACCGTCGGTGGCGGGTGCGCTGGTGCTGCCGGCATTCACGTTGGCCACGCACCTGGCGGCGATGCTGGCACGTATGACGCGCGCGTCCCTGCTGGATGTCGCCAACGAGGATTTCATTCGCACCGCCCGCGCCAAGGGCCTATCAGCCGTGCAGGTTTTGCGCCGCCACGCCTTGCCGAACGCGCTGCTGCCAGTCGTCACCGTTGCGGGCATTCAGCTTGGCTCGTTGCTGGCGGGGGCGATCGTCACCGAAAAGATCTTCGCGCGGCCGGGCCTGGGGACGCTGTTGCTGGAGGCGCTGTCCGTCAGGGACTGGAAGGTCGTCCAGGGCGTCGTGCTGGTCATCGCGGTGTCCTACGTCGTGGTGAACCTGCTGGTGGATCTGGCGTACGCGGCCCTTGACCCCCGGATCCGCGTCCGATGACACTGGGTCAGGCGCGCCCGGCCACCGTCGTGGGCGCCACCTTCTTGCTGGCGTTCGTGCTGGTCGCGCTGTTGGGGCCGGCCGTGACTTCGTCGCCGCTGGTGCAGAATTTGGATCTGGTGCTGGCGCCCCCGGGTGGCGCGCACTGGCTGGGCACCGACGAAAATGGCCGCGATCTGCTGGCGATGGTGTTTCACGGCGCGCGCCTGGCGCTAATCACCGCGGGCAGCACGGTTGGGATTTGTTTCGTTGTGGGAACGCTGGTCGGCGCCACCGCGGGCTATCTCGGCGGCTGGGTGGACGAGACGCTGATGCGCCTGGTGGACGTCCTGCTGTCGTTTCCCGGCATCCTGCTGAACCTGGCCATTGTCGCCCTGGTGCAGCGGCCGTCGGTGGGGTTCGTGATCTTCGCGCTGGCGATCAACGGTTGGGTCGGCTACGCGCGGGTCGCCCGCGGGCAGGCGCTGGCCGTACGCGAGCGGGAGTATGTCCAGGCCGCGCGCGCGTCCGGTGCGGGTTTCGCGCGCATCCTGCTTCGCCACGTCGTGCCGTCGCTGCTGGGGCCGCTGATCGTGCAGGCGACTTTCGGTTTCGGCGGCGTCATCCTGGTCGAGGCCAGCCTGTCGTTCCTGGGGCTGGGCCCTGCGGTGCCGTACAGCTGGGGCTCGCTATTGGCGCAGGGGACCAGCTACCTGTGGCGATCGTCGCGGCTGGCGGCGGTGCCGGGCGCGGCCATCGCCGTCGTGGTCCTCGGCTGCAATCTACTGGGTGATTCCTTGCGCGACCGGCTGGATCCCCGCGGCCGCACGGATCGCTGAGGCGGCGCTCAGAGCCCGAACAGGTAGCGCCACACCGGCTCGAAGCGGTAGCTGCCGTCGGCGTTCTTGGGCGTCGACTTGCTGGCCACCGTCGCGCCGTGGGGCGTGCCGCCGGTCTCGGGCGGCAGGGCGGTCGTCAGCTGGTGCGAACCCGCAAACGGGACCTTGCTGTCTTCCACGGCGACGGGCGCGCCGCCCAGTTTCAGCGACTGCCAGCTTTTCAGGTGGCCGGCGAACTGTTCTTCCTTGGTGTTGCTGAAGGCGAAAAATCGATCGGCCGGCGTCGCGCTGGTCATCGACAGCCAGGGGGCCGGTCCGCCCTGGCGGTTGTCGAACGGCCCTGACAGCATCACCGCCCGGTTGACCCGCCGGACCTTGCCGACCAGGGCCGCGGTGGACGCGCCGTGCGAATGCCCAGCGATGATGATGTCCGACCAGCGCGGCTTTTCGCCGTCGACGTAGGCGCCCCAGCCGCCGTCGGGATCGATGGACGCCAGGTGTTTCAGCATGCGGGATACGCGCTCCTCCGCGCTGTTGGCGCGCGAGATCTCGATGTGCGGGCTCAGATCGCCGCCCTCGAAGGCCTCCAGCCGCGCCTTTTTGTGGCAGTCGACATCGGTCTCGTCCTCGGCCCCGCAGACCTTCGCGATGTTGTAGTCCGTCGCGTACATGGGACATACGACGCGAAAGCCGACACGCGCCAGCAGTTGCAGCATGGGCCTACTGCCCACGGGTTTGCTGTTCGCGCCGACCAGATACACGACCAGCGGCTTGTTCAGCGCGGCGGCGTCACCGGCGCGGTAGGCGTACTGCGGCTCCTGGTACTTGTCGGCGGCGGGGTCCAGCTTCTGCGGCCGAACGACGTGCTCGACCAGACCGCCCGGCGCGGCCGCGACCTCCGCCTCTTGTGCCGACACGGGCGGTGGGGGCGGGGCGCTGGCGCAGGAGGCGGCACACAGGGCGACGGCAAATGACAGCGGGGCTTTTCGCATGGGGCGAAACTTTGCGCGCGCTTGGCCCTGAGATCAATGGGCACCCTTGGCACGGGCTGGGCCACGACAGGCGCGTCTGGCGCACGAGGGTCGGGCGCGTGGCGCAACTTGCGCCGCCCTGACCAGCTGATGCTGACGGGAATTGCAGGGCCGCGCGCGCGGTGTCCGCATCCGCCGCTTCGCCCCCGGCGACCAGGGCGATCCGACGGGCCAGAAGCACCCGGTAGTAGGTGGCCACCATGGCCCGGCGCAGATCGCGGATCATCAGGGTGCCGCTGGCCTCCGTCGCGTCGCGATCGGCGCGCGCCCGGGTGAGGCCGTTGCGCAACCGACCCGAGAGATCCAGGTCGAGGGACGCCTTGACCACCGAGATGTATTCGCGCTGGCCGTTGAGGGTGACAAAGGAGGGCTGCGGCGTCCCCGGAGCCAGCGAATTGAGCGTCAGGCCGCTGTTCCAGTGGATGCGTGGAAAGAACGAGCCCACAGCGCCCTGGACGCCGTACTCGGCGACGCGCCGGCCCTCCCCGGCGAGCAGGGCGGCCGAGGGGGCGCTCTCGGCCAGGCGCAGGCAGTCCTCGACAGTCAGCGGTCCGGACGGCACACGGCCCGGCGCCGCCAGGGCGCCAATCGCGAAAAGGAAAAAAGAGCAGCGAGCTTGCGGGTCACGGCACCTCGGTAAACAGGGCAGGTATGCGCGCAAACCTGTACCGTCAGCAACGCTGGCGCGTTGACCAGAAAGCGACAATCCCTCGTCGCGAAGGGGTGACCCGCGCCGCTATCGGCTCTCGCCGCGCGTGGCGGCCACGGCGGTGAGACCGGCCAGTCCGTTCCTGTGGACCTCGTCGACGCGATCGCGCTCCGCCACGCGGAACAGTTTCTCGGCCCGCGCCGCATCGCCGTCTTTCAGCAGGAGCCAGCCCAGCATGGCCGAGGCTTCGCCTAGGCGCGGGGAGCCGGGATAGCGGTCGATGAAGGTGGCCAGGGCCGAGCGGGTATCCGCGCGCTGTCCCGCGCGTGAGAGCGCCACCGCCCGCCAGAAGCGGGCGTCCTCTGCCAGGGGCGCACCGGAGCCGGCGTCGGCAGCGGCGCCAAAGGCCTGCGCGGCCGCGGCTGGATCCTTGGCGCGCAACGCGGCCCAGCCGATCTGGAACTGCCGCTCCGTTTCGCTCTGCGGAGCGTTTGTGGGCGCCGGCCCAAGCGAGGCGATGTGCATCTCGGCGGGGAGGGCGACAGGCGGGACCGCGAGCGGCGGGAACGGCGAGGCGATTGGTCGCGTCGGTGCGGTTCGCGGCGGGGGCGCGGGGGCGTGGAGCGCCGGCGGCGTGTCCACGATGGATTCCGGCGGTGTCTCGGCCACCCAGCGCTCGCCCGCCTTCAGAAACACCGCCGGGCGGGCCGCGGGCCGGACTTCCACCAGTCCGTGCAGGACGCGAACGGCGGTCAGATGATCGTCCGTGGCCGTGGCCTCGAACGCCGTCCCATGGACCTCGATCTCGTCGTCCCCGATCACCAGGCGGAATCGCTCGCCTGGGCGCAGAGGGCGCACGTCGACCGCGACCGTGCCCCGCTTGAGGCGCACGATCTCGTCCGGCTGAACCTGATCCTGGACGAACACGGCGGCACCGTGGGGCTTCACGTCACCGCGTCGCTCGCCGGCCGACGCCGTCGCGGCGGGTGCCCGTTCCTGCTGCTTGGACGCGTCCCGTTTCACCACCAGCACAACTGCCGCCGCCGCGGCCAGGGCCACCGGGGCCAGCAGCCACGCATGCCGTCGGCCCGATCCGGATCGCACGACGGAGGTCGGGGCGGTCGCCAGCAAAGCGGCGCGAACACGATCCGCCGTCGGCCCGGACAGCTTGCTGGTGGGAAGGTCCTTGCCGGCCAGCCGCAGACGATCGAAGCCGCGCCAGTCGGTGCCACAGCGTGCGCACTGTTCGAGGTGGGCGTGCAGCCGCGCATCGCCGCCCTTCGGGAAGGCCCGCGACAGCTCCACGGGATCGGGGCAGGGGTGAATGGTCTGTTGCCTCATGATGACTGTTCCTCCATGGCCTGTCTCAGCGCCCGCCGCGCGTCGTGAAGTCGCCTCCACAGTGTTCCCGGGCGAAGCCCCAGCACGCGCGCCGCCTCGACTCCGGGAACGTCCTCGAGGTCGCACAGCACGAATGCCTCGCGGAGATCGTCATTGAGCTCGCCGAGCGCGATCCCGAGGCGATGCAGCAGCTGCCGCCGTTCCGCGGTGTCGGCCGGCGTCTCGGGGGCGCGGCTGGGAAGCTCGGCCCACGCAGCGACCGCGGCATGGCGGCGGATCTCGCCGCGAACGTAGTGGCGGGCGACGTTGGCGGCCACTCCCAGCACCCAGGTCCTGACCGCGGCCCCGCCGCGGAAGCGGGAGGCGCCCCGCTGGACCTCGATGAACGTGGCCTGCAGCAGGTCGTCGAGATCGCAGGTGTCCGTCCCGCGCAGTCGGCCCAGGAAGCGATAGACGTGCTCGGCGTAGCGATCGAACAGCAGTCCCAGGGCAGCCGCGTCGCCCACGCCACACGCCGCCACCAGCGCCTGGTCGGACATCTCGGCGGCTACCGGCGGCGGGCGCCGGAAGGGCAGCACGTCGCCATTCAAGGGGCGCCCCACCGCAGCCCCAATCCGCCGCGCAGGTAGCCCCAGGGTGCCGGCCGCGAGGCATCGTCCTCTTCAGACGTCGCGGCCCGGGACCCGGGCGCCCAGGTGCCGGCGAATGACACCGTCAGAGCCAGCAGTCGCCACAGGGGCAGGGCGGCGGCCACCGACGCTTCCCCGCGAAAGCCCTTGTGGTTGCCGCTGGGGTTTCCCTGCTGGTCGCCTGGCTGGTTGCTGTGGATCTCCGTCAGCCAGCCGAAGCCCAGGCCCACGCCCGGCGTCAGCAGCACGCGGCCCAGCGGCACCGGCCGGGCGGCCGCCAGCAACACGTCGTAGGTGCGGCGGGTCGTCTGGGCCGACGGATCGTTCGCGGCGAAGCGTCCGAGGGGGCCCAGGTAAATCCGACCGAGGCGGGCGCCGATCACCGCGCTTGCGCCCAGCCACCGCGAGCGATCCGAGGCCACCGCCGATTCGGCCACCATCCCGACGCCGATCGCGGGGCCAACCGGAGCGACGGCGACGGCCGCCTCGACCGGCGGTGGCGGCGCATCCAGTGCGGGCCGAAGCCAGGTCTCGATGATGGTCGAGGCCGCCTCGGCGTTGCTGACCTGCCGGCGGCTGCGGCGGCCGTAGGGATCCTCTATGTCGAGCAGGATCACCCCGGCACCACGCGCGACCTGGACCCGGATAGCGGCGCATCCGTCGCCCGGCGCGGTCGCGACTCCGTGCTGAGTCAATCGGCGCGACACCACGTCCACCTCCTCGGGTGTTCCGGAAACGACAGCGGCCGGCCGGCAGGCGGCACGGGCGGGATCCGCCCACACCCCCAGCAGGCCAGCCGCCAACAACAAGGACAGGGGACTACTTCTTGTCGTTGACTTCCTTATCGTCCTTGCCGTCGTTCTTGTCGTCGCCACCCTCGCCCCCACAGGCGCCGATGGCGGCGGGCAGGTTGTGGTCGGCAACGGCGGCTGCGGCCGGCGGGCTCTTGCCATCATCCTCGGTATCTTGGCATGCGAGGCCGGTCTTGGTGTCCTTGCCGTTCTCGCACTCCGAGTCATCGGCGCCGCCATCGTTGCTGTCGCTCTTGCCGGCCTGGCACTTGCCGCCGTGGTGGCCTTCGTCCTGGTCGTCGACGCACACGGCCCCGGTCCTGTCCTTGCCGTCTTCGCACTCGGATTCCGGGTGCGTTGCGGTGCCGCCGTCCGCATCGGACACCGTTTGAGCCGCGACGAAGGTCACGGTCAGGCCTTTGGGATCGCCCACATAGCGAACCGTGCCCAGGTCGAAGGTCGTTCCCGCACCCAGGACGTCGAAGGTCCACTGCAGGGCGCCGGCCTGACGCGGAAAGACCAGGCGGGCCGAGCCGGCCGTCGATTTGAGGAACTCAAGGCGGTAACCGGCGCCCTTGGGCAGGGACAGGGCGAAGGTGCCATCGGCGGCGACCGGGGCCTCGACGGCTGCCACGCCCGAGCGCATGGCCCGGATTCTGGTCACCGAGCCGTCAAAAGTGGAAAGGGCCAGCTTGCCCGAGATGGGCTGGACCGTCCCCTTGTTGCCCGAGCAGGCGGCGGTCAGCGCCAGGGGCGCCAGAGCGATCAGAAAAAGACGTGTGTTTTTCGCCATTTTGCAATAATTCCTCCGTGAGGGGGTTAACTCGACACCTGTTGGTGCCCGGCCGCCGCGAATCCTTCGCCCGGGTGAGACCTCGTTGACGCCGATACCCGTGTGACGGAGTCTGCGCGTGCATGTCCATGACCGTCCTCGGTGCCCTCATTCTGGCCGCGGCTAATCACCTCGCGGTCGCGTTCAACAGCGGTTCTGACGTGGTCGTCGGCGATGACGAAGCCCAAAGTTTCGTCTGCGTGAAATAGTCCGGGGCGGGCAACCCTGGGGCTGCCGCGCCGAGAACTGGCGGGCATGCACAATTACAGGTGTCTTCCCCTTCCCGTCCTGCTGGCGTTGCTCAGTTTGCTAGGTGCCGGCCCCGCGTCAGCGCAGAACGTCCGGCGCCTGGAGGGGGTGCTGAACCTCAACACGGCGAACGCCGATCAGTTGCGGCTGCTGCCCGGCATCGGCCCGGCCAAGGTTCGAAATGTCATCGCGTATCGCCGCGCGCATCCCTTTCGCACCGTCGACGAGCTGGTGCGCATCAAAGGCATCGGTCGAAAGATGGTCCGGCATCTGCGGATGCATCTGGCGGTCAGCGGGCCGACCACGGCCCAGCAGGTGATCCGTCCGGCGTCCGATCCTGTGCCGATTGTGGCGGGCCCGCCGCCACCGATGATCGCCGCGCCTGCCGTGCCGCCGCGGCCGGCAGGAATCACACCGCGGCCGACGGTTATTCCCCGGCGCGTCCTGTCCCACGTTGTATTTCCGACGGCGAACGCCAACGACTGCACGCGGGGACCGTAAGCGCGTCCGCGCGCGGTCAGGGATTCGGACGTTCGGCGGGCGATGCGTCGGGGCGGGCAGCGGTTGCCGGGAGGGGCTCGAAGGCCGGCCGGCTTTCCGGGGGCAGCGTGACCTCCAAAACCAGTTGCTCCGTGCGGTCGAAACGAATTCTTCGCTGCACCGACTGGAATCCGTTCTTGTGAAGCTCGACCAGGTGCGGCTCCAGATTCCGCCAAACCAAGATCGACCCCGGCGTCACCTGCGTCTGGTGCTGACCGTCCAGATACACGTCGGCACCGTCGGGGTTGGACACCACGTGCAGGCGCGCCGGTTCCAGCCATAAGGCCAGGACGGGCAGGGGCACCACTGTGTAGTGCACGACGGCCGCGGCCCCGCCCAGAACGATCAGGACAGCTACCAGCACCCGCCACAGCGCCACGCGCGGTCGGGCAGGGGGACTTTCGGCGAAGGGCACGATAACCCCCGGTGGGGCCGGCGTTGGCTCCGAGTTCGGATCGACAAGCGGTGTCGGCGACACTGCGGGTGTCAAGTCGCGCTGCGGGACGCGGGGAAAGGCGGGCGTCAGGCCAGGGATGGGCGGGGGTCTCCCCGGGGGGGGCCCGGTTGGCAGCACGGGTACCAGCGCCCGTGGCGACGGTCCTTCCATCGGCAGAAACTCGGAGACCAGGCGGATGACCTTGGACGGTTCGGCCTGCACACGCGGGCTGCCAGGCGGCAACAGCGATCGCATCAGGCCCTGCAGCTCGTCGGATTCGCTGGTGCGCGCGCGGGGCACCTGTTCAAGTGCGGCGCGCGCGGCGTTTCCAAACGCCATGGCGTCGGGAAATCGATCGTTTGGATCCAGCGCCAGGGCCCGCGCCAGCAAGTTCTCCAGCACCGGCGGAATGTCGCGCCGCAGGTTGCGGGCAGGTGGCACGGGTTCGGTGCCGACCATCTGCCATCCGCGCAGATCGTCGGTCGTGTCGCGCAGGCGCTTGCCGGTCAGCAGCTCGAACAACACCGCGCCCATGGCGAAAATGTCGCTACGCCGATCGAGGGGCGCCCGCCGCGCCTGCTCGGGCGACATATACGCCAGCTTGCCCTTGATCGACCCCACCACCGAGTGGTCGGTGCGCCGCTTGGCCAGGCCGAAATCCGACAGCTTCACCTCGCTCGCGTAGGACACAAGTACGTTTGTGGGCGAGATGTCACGGTGAATGAGCCCAAGCGGCTGCCCATCGGGGCCGCACAGCTCGTGTGCGAAATGCACGCCCTGAGCAAGTTCGGCGGCGATGTACAGGCCAACGGCGTCGCTGGGCCGCAGGGGGCGGCCGCCGGGCGACGACGTCTTGCTCAACACCGACAACAGCGCGCCCAGATCGCGCCCGTCGACATATTCGAGGACGATGAAGTACTCGCCCTCTTCCGAGATTCCGAGATCGTGAATCTGAACGATGTTTCGGTGTGACAGCGCCGCGTGGATGCGCGCCTCGGTCACCAGCATGCTGATGAAGCGCGTGTCGCGCGCGAAATGCGGCAGGATTCGCTTGATCGCGACCAGCTTCTCGAAGCCCTCTTCGCCAATGGCGCGGCCCCGGTAGATCTCGGCCATGCCACCGACGGCGATGCGCCCGAGAAGTTCGTACTGCCCCAGCTTCATGAAGGTGTTGCGCCCAGGAAACCTGGTAGCCTCGATCAGATGGCAGGGAAGTTCAACACCCTTCGCACGGTGTGCGTGGACGCCGTTCGGCAGGGTGTCCTTCCTGGCCTGGTCGTTCATGTCCGGGCGGCACAGGAGACCCTGTTTCACGAGGCTTTCGGTGACAGACAGCGGGACGGGCGCACGTTCCTGCCGGCGACCACGCAGACCGTCTACGATCTGGCGTCGCTGACGAAGGCGCTGGTTACCAGCGTCCTGGCGATGCGCGCTGTCGGCGACGGCCTGCTGGGTCTGGACGATCGGCTGGCCGACCACAACCCGGCGTGGCTGGGTCCGGGCAAGGCGGAGGTCACCTTGCGGCAGTTGCTGTGCCATGCGAGCGGCTTGCCCGCGCACCGGCCGTTCCACCAGCAGGCGGGCGATCGTGCTGGGGTGGTGGCCCTGGCCGCGCGCGAGCCCTTGGTGTCCGCGCCCGCGGCGAAGTCGCTGTATTCCGACCTTGGCTTCATCTTGCTGGGGGATGTGCTTGAACGGCGCCTCGGCGCGCGCCTGGACGTCCTCGCCGAGCGGTTCGTGGTGGGGCCCTTGGGCCTCGGGTCGCTGTGTTTCGTCGATCTTGGCGCGCCGTCACCGCTTACGAAGCGGGACGTGGCGGCCACGGAGGCCTGCCCCGTGCGCGGCCGGGTCATCGTGGGCCAGGTCCATGATCTCAACGCGTCCGCCATGGGGGGGGTCGCGGGCCACGCCGGCCTGTTCGGTTGCGCGGCGGACGTCGCGTCGTTGGCGGCGGCCCTGGGCGCAGCCTGGCGCGGCGAGACTGACAACATCGTGTCGCCAGCGGTCATCCGCGCGTTTTGGTCGCCGGCGGGGATCCCGGGATCGACATGGCGGCTGGGTTGGGACGGGCCCGCGGTGGCGAATTCGGCGGCGGGCGACCTGCTGGACCGCCGGTCCGTCGGGCATCTGGGTTTCACAGGCTGCTCGCTGTGGATAGACCCGGTCCGCGACACCTCGGTCGTCGTCCTGTCGAACCGCATCCACCCCAGCGCCGCCGACAACCCTGGCTTCCGCGCGCTGCGACGGGTGCTGAACGATGCGGCGCTCGAAGGCGCCGGCTATCGCCCTTAAGACTACCGTTCGTGCGGCATGCGATCGCGCGGTCCGCGGAAGTGGCGGTTGGGCGAATAGAAGCGGAAATTCGACACGCAACTTGTGTACACGCACGCATAGGATTCGACCTGCTCGCCGAACTTGCTGATCTCGTACCCCTCACGGAACAGCGGCCCCCAGTGTGGGTTGAAGGCCGCGTCGAGGTCCGCTTCGAGGCGCGTGTGTTCCGCCACCCGGGCGCGCAGATCATCGCGCAACTTGTCCAACTGTTCCTTCAGCACGCGCTTGGCCGACGCGACATCGCCACTGATCTCGCCGTCGCCTGCTTTCTGCAAGGATCGCAACAGCGTCTGCTTGTCGCTGATTTCGGCGTCGAGAATGCGCAGCTGTCGTTCCAGTCCATCCAGCTGCGCCAGCGACGGCGCCATGCGATCGTGCGTGACGATCTCGTGCTCTAGCTCTTGCAGGACCATGGCGGTGCGCCAGGTGGACGACTTGCGCGACCGCAACATGTCCCCGTAGATGTGATCACCCACGAACAGCACCTTGTCGCCGCGCGCGTGCGCCAGTTCCTCCAGCGCCTTGACGTTGCCACCCGCGTAGACGCGGCCGCGCACAAAAGATTTTTCAACCGCACCGGGCAACGGATCGCCCTGCGAGTCGACCTCGACAAAGGGGTTGTCATCGGTGAAAAAAGCAGGCTTGGCGGCGCTGACGACAATCACGTCGAAATAGTTGCGCCACGACGGGTAGGCCGGCAGCACCCCGTCCAGCAGGTAGCTCATCACCGGGTTGGTATAATCCCAGGCCGAATTTGTCAGCAGAAATAGACGTTTTCCGGACGAGCGGAATTTGTGCAGCGTTTCGGCCAACGCCGGATCGCGGTCAATGAACGACGGCAGGTCCGCGCTGACGATGGCCTTGATGGAACCATCCCGATGCGCCAGATCGATGCACGCGCGGATGTCTTGCCACAGCACCGCGTATTCGGGTTTCGGTCCGTCGTACGTGTCGAAAAAGGCGACAAGCTGGATGTACAGCACCGCTTCGGGCAGCGCGAACAGCGAATCGATCCACGCGTAGCGCGCATTCGATAGCGGGGTGCGCTGCCTCTGGTACAGCTCTGCGCGCTGATCGCGATCCAGCAGCTGGTGTCCGTGCACCGCGCGGCCCGGCGAGCCATAGCGGTCGGGTTTGAAGATGTTGCCGTGCGTGCGGTCGACCACCAGGCCGCGAATGCCCAGCGCCGGGTTGTATGTAAGCTGCCGGATCGCATCCGGGTAGCCTTTTATGGTGACCAGCTTGTGAACCGTCGCGCGCACCGACAGCTCCTCGATCTTGGCCTGATCGTACAGCGCCAGCGTGTAGTCCATATCAAAGCCGACCATTTCAATCTGGTCCAGGCGCAGATTCCGGTTCACGTACACCCGGTTCTGCCGCGGTATTTCGCGCGAATTCGCGGGGGCGGGGTCCAGCAGCAGGCGCGAGGCGGTCGCCGAGGGCATTGACACCTTAAGCTTAGCACGCGCGTTGTCGTCGCACCCGCAGGGGTGCATGCCGGTAATCCCGGGTACAATCGGCCTGGTGAAGGTAGCGCTTGGGCAGATCAATCCCACTATTGGGGATTTTGACGGCAACCTCGGTCTCATCGAGGACGCTTTGCTGGCGGCCGAGCGCCAGGATGCGGATTTGCTGGTGTTGCCCGAGCTGGCGCTGTGTGGATACCCGCCGCGCGATCTGTTGGAGCGGCCCGCGTTCATCGAGGCGGGTGCGCGTGCACTCGATCGTCTCACCCGTCGGGTGGGCGCGTCCCCGACGCCGGGGGGCAAGCGCACCGCGGTGATTGTCGGTTTTGTCGAGGCCCTGCCTGCGTCGGGCACCGGGCGCCCTGTGGCGAATGCGGCCGCGCTGCTGGACGCCGGTCGGGTCGCGTCCGTAACCCGGAAGACGCTGCTGCCCACCTACGACGTTTTCGACGAGCGTCGCTATTTCGAGCCCGGCGACCGCGTGTCTTGCACGACCTTCGGCGGGACGCGGCTGGGCATATCGATTTGCGAGGACATCTGGAACGACGCCGACTTCTGGCCGCATCGTCTGTACCGCGCGGATCCGATCGAAGCCCTGGTGAAGGACGGCGCCGAGATCCTGATCAACATTTCAGCGTCGCCGTACACGATAGAAAAACGCCGTCTGAGGCCGCGCATGCTGGCGACGACGGCGCGGCACTGGGGCCGGCCGCTGGTGTTCGTCAACCAGGTGGGCGGACAGGATGACCTTGTATTCGACGGCGCCAGCCTGGCCTTTGATGCGCGCGGCGAGGTCATCGCGCGCGCCGCCGAGCACACCGCCGATCTTGTCATCGTCGACACCGATACGGGGCGCGGCGATCTGCGACCGATGGAACAGTCGGACGTGCGATCGGCACTGGACGCGCTGGTGCTGGGCACGCGCGACTACGCCCGCCGCTGCGGTTTCCCGGGCGTCGTGCTGGGGCTGTCGGGCGGCGTGGATTCAGCGCTGGTCGCCACGATTGCGGCGCGTGCGGTCGGCCCCGGCAATGTTCTGGGTGTGGCGATGCCGTCACGTTATTCGTCAGAAGGTTCGCGCAAGGACGCGGCGGACCTGGCGCGTGCGCTGGGGATCGGCCTGCGGGAAATTCCGATAGAGCCGGTCTTCGGCGCGTACCTGGACACCTTGGAGCCCGCCTTCGCTGGCCGCCCGCCCGATGTGACCGAGGAGAATCTGCAGGCGCGCATCCGCGGCGGTTTGTTGATGTCGCTGTCGAACAAGTTCGGCTTGTTGCTACTGACCACCGGTAACAAAAGCGAACTGGCGACGGGCTTTTGCACGATTTACGGCGACATGTGCGGCGGCCTGGCGGTCATCAGCGACGTGCCGAAGACTCTCGTCTATCAGCTGGCGCGCGAGATCAACGCCGGTGGCACCGTCATCCCCCTGTCGACGCTGACCAAGCCGCCCTCGGCCGAGCTGCGGCCCGACCAGACCGACCAGGACACCTTGCCGCCCTACGACGTCCTTGACGCTGTCCTGGAGGCGCATCTTGAGCGGGGCCTGGACACCGCCGCGCTGAGCGCCGCCGGTTTCGACAGTCGTGTCGTCGAGGACGTCGTTCGCCGCGTGCGCCTGTCCGAATACAAACGCCGCCAGGCCGCGCCGGGCCTGAAGATAACGGGCAAGGCATTTGGCACCGGACGTCGCTACCCGATAGCGCAAGCCTGGCGAGGCTGACCATCGAAGGGCCCCGGCCCTTTTTGCTTGACTCGCAAGGCCGCGTTGGGGACTTTCTGCGCATGCATTTGTCCCCGCGTTTCGCAGCAGAGTTTTCCATGTCGTGGTTGTCGCGATGCGCACCGGTGCGCCCGTGAAGGCGACCATCGCGGTTCTGCCCGGCGACGGCATTGGCCCCGAGGTCACGGCCGAGGGCACCGGTGTGCTGCAGGCGGTGGGCAAGCGCTTCGGCCACGAATTTCTGCTGCGCGAGGGGCTCATCGGCGGCATTGCCATTGATCGCACGGGCACAGCCCTGCCGCCCGAGACGGTCGAGATCTGCCGCGCCGCGGACGCCGTGCTGCTGGGCGCGGTCGGCGGCCCGAAGTGGGACGATCCCCATGCCAAGGTGCGGCCCGAGCAGGGCCTGCTGGGCATCCGGCGCGAACTTGGCCTGTACGCCAACCTTCGCCCCGTCGCGATCTTCCCCAGCCTCGTCGGTGCGTCGCCCCTGCGGCCGGAGATCTTGAAGGGCGTCGACCTGCTGGTCATTCGCGAGCTGACGGGTGGCATTTATTTTGGCGAGAAGAAGCGCGAGCCGAACCGCGCCGTGGACACCTGCGTCTACACGACGGAAGAGGTGGAACGGGTCGTGCGGCGCGCGTGTACATTCGCCCGCGCCCGGCGCGGCAAGCTGACGTCAGTCGACAAGGCCAACGTGCTGGAAACGTCCCGGCTGTGGCGCGCGGTCACCACCGAACTGGTGAAGGCCGAATTCCCCGACCTGAAGCTTGACCACATTCTGGTCGATGCGTGCGCGATGCACCTCATCCGCCGGCCGTCCGATTTCGACGTGATTGTCACCGAGAACATGTTCGGCGACATCCTGACCGACGAGGCGTCGATGCTGGCCGGGTCGATGGGCCTGTTGCCGTCGGCGTCGCTGGGCGAGGGCCGCCGCGGGCTGTACGAGCCGATTCACGGC
>JANXXE010000065.1 GCA_025350815.1 Myxococcales bacterium
CGCATCGTCAGCGAGATCTTGACCCAGGAAGAAGTCAACCTGGTCAAGGTCTTCGACCATGCTGTCATCGGCAGTCGTATTGTCCGAATGCGTGCGCTCGACCCGATCGAAGGCGCTCATGTCCTGGGCGACTGTGGCCTCCACGCGATCGAACGCCGCCTCGGGGTCGTCGACCTCGGCTTCGGGTTCCGTGACGACCTGGCGGATGCTGCCGGTTTCGAGAATCTCCAGAAACGGCGAGCTATCCTCGTCGAGCAAGATCGGAATGCCGCTGCCGGTGATGGGCGCAGGAACGCCGCCGGTGAGCGCCTCAAGCACCTTCTGAGCGCGGCTCGCACCCGGGTCCAAGTCGAGCGCCCGCTGCGCGAAGGTCGTCGCGTCTTCAGGCTGCGTGGACGCCAGTTGTTCAGCCAGCACTTCGAGCTCGGCCACCGCTTCACCCGTACGCCCGAGTTGCAACAGAACAGCCGCCAGTCGCTCGTGCGCGCCCACATGGGTGGCCGCCAGGTCGAACACCTTGCGCAGGTGATCCGCGGCGCGCTCGACCAGGCCGTATTTAACGAAGGTATCGGCCTCGGCAATGATTCTCTGCACGTCGGCGTCGATGTCGCCCGCGCTGGGCTCCAGCATGCCCGCAGCGATGGCCGCGCGCTCGCCGGTGTTCCTCGCCGGCTCGGCAGCCGGGGGCTCATTGGGCTCGGGCTGCGCCAGGAACTGCGGCACCGCCATCTCGGTGAAGGTGATCGACGGCTTGCGTGGCGACTTGCCGGCGGCCGCAGCGGCCAGTCCCGGCGGTGGCGCGCCGACGTAGCTCAGTCGCTGTGCGGCCTCGAAGGCCTCTGGCTCGTTCGGATCGAGCGCCAAGATGCGCTGGACAACCTGGTTGCGCTCGGGAATGTTCCCCGACTCGCCGTGCACGCGGGCAAGTTCCTTCAGCACCGAGATGGTCTTCGCCATCTGCCCCAGCTGTTCGAACGCGCGCGCCAGAAGGCTCAGCGTTTCGGGATCCCGCGCGTCGGCCTTAAAACACACCTGAAGCTTGGCCAGCGCGAAACGCGCGTTGTTGCGGTCGATGTACCGGTTGGCCATCTCCTTGGCCAGAACAAGATTGTCAGGCTGAAGGAAAAGAATCCGTTCGGCGACACGCAGGTACTCGTCGAGGCGACCCTGCGCCTGTAACTGCTGCGCCGCCACGCCGAATTCGGTCAACGCGTCGGCGACCTGCCCGGCCTGCGACGCCGCCTCGGCCAGCTTGATCCGCGCCACGACCTGCTCGGGGTTGATCTCGACGATCTGGCGCATGGCACTGAGCGCTTCCTTCGTGCGCCCGGTGCGCTGAAACGCGGCTGCGGCCTGTTCGTACTGACCGACGGCTTCTGTCAACAGGCCGAGCTGTTTGTAGATCTCCGCCAGCTTGAAGTACCCCTCAAGATAATTGGGGGACAGCTTGACGACGTTCTTGTAGACCGCCACCGCACGCTGAAAGAACCCCTGCTCGACGTACAGCTCGGCGGTTTTCAGATAAACGTCGGACGCCTGGTCGGTCGCGCCGCGCTTGACGTGCAGTTCCGCGATGCGCAGCCAGGTCCGGGTGTCCTTCGGATCCTCGACGACTGCCTTCTGGAATTCGGCCAGGGCCTTCTCCAGATTTCCCCGTTCGAGGAACTTCTGGGCGGCGGCCAGGAGCTTGTCTTTTTTTGTGACCACGTCCGGTCTGCTCCTGCCCCAGTCTTACCGCTAACTTCGCATGTGTAAAGGAGCGTGTGCCGCGGCGGGCAGAGCCCGACGGAGGTTCACAGCCGTTCCAGCAGGTGGGTATCTAGACGCCCCGCGATAAAATCAGGGTGATCGATGATCCTCCGGTGCAGGTCGATGTTCGTCTTGACCCCCTCGACCACGAACTCGGCCAGGGCCCGCCGCAGGCGCTGAATCGCCGCCGGCCGGTTGTCGGCGCGGACGATTAGCTTGGCCAGCAACGAATCGTAATGGGGCGGTACGCGGTAGTTGGCGTAGATGTGGGTGTCGATCCGGACTCCGAGGCCACCCGGCAAGTTCAGGGCGGTAATGAGACCTGGCGAGGGCGCAAACGTCACGGGATCCTCGGCGTTGATGCGCACCTCGATGGCGTGCCCACGCGAGCGCAAATCGCCGCGCAGACGCAGCGGCTCGCCGGCCGCCAGGCGAATCTGCTCGCGAACCAGGTCGACCCCGAACACTTCCTCGGTAACGGTGTGCTCGACCTGGATACGGGTGTTCATTTCCATGAAATAGAACTTCTTGTCCTCATCCAGCAGGAACTCCAGCGTCCCCACGGTGCGGTAGCCAATGGCCTCGGTCGCCTTGCGTGCCACGCGCAGCAGCTCTTTGCGGCGCTCGTCGTCGATGCCCACCGACGGGGCTTCTTCGACCAACTTCTGGTGCCGGCGCTGGATCGAACACTCGCGCTCACCCATGGCGATGGCCGTCTGGCCATCGCCGAGAACCTGCACTTCGATGTGCCGCGGGCGACCGATGTAACGTTCGAGGTAGACCTTCGGATTGTTGAAACCGGCCTGCGCCTCGGCCCGCGCGGCGGCCAGCTGTCCCGACAGGCGGTCACGATCCTCGACGATCTTCATGCCCCGGCCGCCGCCGCCGCCAACGGCCTTGATGATGACGGGCAACCCAATCCGTTCAACGGCCTCTTGGGCCGAGCGATCGGTTTCGATGACGCCCGTCCCGGGCAAGATGGGCACGCCCGAT
This sequence comes from Myxococcales bacterium, assembly GCA_025350815.1. Taxonomy (GTDB): domain Bacteria; phylum Myxococcota_A; class Polyangia; order Fen-1088; family Fen-1088; genus JANXXE01. The sequence continues at coordinate 2,743 of JANXXE010000065.1, forward strand.
TCGGTCATGACCTTTCGGGCCGCGACCTTGTCCCCCATCATGCGCATCAGTGCCGCCTGGGGCCCAATCCACTTCAGGCCGCACTTTTCGACCACCTCGGCGAACTCGGCGCTTTCCGACAGGAATCCGTAACCGGGATGAATCGCGTCGGCGCCGGTGACCTCGGCCGCGCTGATCAGGGCGGGGATGAAATTGTAGCTTTGCCGGGCGGGAGGCGGTCCGATGCAGACCTTTTCGTCGGCGAAACGCACGTGCAACGCGTTCTCGTCCGCCGTCGAGTGCACGGCCACCGAACGCAGGCCCATTTCGCGGCAGGCCCGGATCACGCGCAGGGCAATCTCGCCCCGATTTGCTATGAGAACTTTCTTGAACAAGGCGGCAGCCGGTCAGGACTTCGCGACGCGGAACAGCGGCTGGCCGTATTCGACGTGGCCACCGCTTTTCGCGAGAACCTCGACAATCTTGCCGTCGACTTCGGATTCGATCTCGTTCATCAGCTTCATGGCCTCGACGATGCAGACCACCTGGCCTTTGCGAACCTGCTGACCGACCTCGACGTAGGTGGCTGCGTCCGGAGACGGCGAGCCGTAGAAGGTTCCGACGAACGGCGACGTGATCGCGAGCCCGGCATCCGCCGAGTCGACGAGGGCCGGCATCAGCGACAGGGCCGCGGGGGACGTCCCGCGCGGCTCGGGCAATGCGATCGCAGGAATGGCCGCGGCCTGCAAGCGGCGCGAGACGCGAACGCGACCCGAGGGGTCCGCCTCGATTTCGGCCAGGTCAAACTCGGTGGCGATGCGCGCCAGATCGCGCACGGTTTCGAGATCCACGGCTGCCGACCTGCGCGCCGGGCCCACGGTGCCAAGCCCAGCTTTCATCGGCGCCTTGGCAGCCTTGCCACCGGCCTTGCGTTTGTTCATCGGGTCGCGGGTCCTTTCTTGAGCCGTTTCATTTGCGCGACCGCGCGAAGGGCCAACTCGTAACCAAGTGCCCCAAGGCCGACGATCTGGCCGACGCAAATCGGAGTCAGATACGAGTGGTGCCGAAATTTTTCCCGCGTCGCCAAGTTGGAGAGGTGAACCTCTATCACTGGAAGGGCCACCGCCGCCACCGCATCGCGAAGGGCGACGCTGGTGTGGGTGAAACCACCGGCGTTGATGATGAGGGCTTGAACGGTGCCGCGCGCCTCTTGCACGCGATCAATCAGCGCCCCTTCGTGATTCGACTGGAAGCTGCGGACGTCCAGCCCCAGTTCTTCGCCCAGGCGCTTGAGCCGGTCGTCGATCTCCGCCAGTGTTGTCTTGCCGTAGACGGCGGGCTCGCGCGAGCCCAGCAAGTTCAGATTCGGCCCGTGTACCACCAGCACCACGGGCCGCCGCGGTGAGGTGGCCCGCCGGGACGGGTCAGTTTTCGACTTCGCGCTCACAGCTCGGACTGAATCTGGGGCGCCAGCAAGCGAAGCAGGTAACGGGCCTTGCCAAAATTCCCGTCGGGCCGCAGGGCGCAGGCGACGAAATATTCTTCGTTCAGCGCGTAAACCAGCACGGTGAGCTTGTCGGAACGAATGGTCACCTCGCGCAGGCCGCCCACCTCCAGAAGTTCGGCCGCCCGCCGCACCTGCGTGATGACGTGGGCCAGTTCCATGCCGACCGTCTGGATGTCCGGCGTCTGGGCGTCCGGCGCCAAAGCGCTGCGCGTGTAGGATTCGACCGAGATACCGTCGAAGCCCATCAGGATGCCAGCCACCCCGCCGTCAACCCGGTCGACCATCTTCTGGATGCTCTCGCTGAACATGTTCGGCCTTTCCGGCTTCTAGTCGCTGCGCGTTTGGGGTGTCAAGCGCCTACGGCATGACCGCGCGCGGGATCCCGGGACACTCGATGGTCTTGTCGGTGCCGTCGACCGAACAGCACAGCACGGGCCCCAGATCCTGCGCCGGATTGCATACGTTTCCCTGATAGGGGTTCGTCATGAGCTGCTTGCACGGGGCAACCTTGCCATTCTGAAAATTGAAGGGCGCAAACTGGGCGTCGCCAAATCCCGTCTGCAGGCAGCCGTAACAGACGCGGATGGGGAATTCGAAAGGATCCGAGGTGATCTGCGTGCCGCCGTGCTTGCCCTTGACGCTCACGAGCACGCGGAATCGCACGTCCGTCGCGATGTTGGGATCTAGCTTGCCGGCATCGAAAAGCTCACGAATCTTTGCCGCGTGACAGGCGCGCAGGGCCTCGACCTGACCGGGGGCCTCGTCACCGGGGAACAGCGTCAAGGGATTCGCCCAGTCGAACGACACCGGGCACTCGGCCGGCCAGGTCACGGCCAGCCCGGGCGGCGGCTCGATGCGAACCTGCAAGGACACCACGTCAATCCGATTGGGTTCACTGCCCCCGGCCATACCCGAAAGTGCCGGCAGGCGGTTCGAAATTTCCGGGTACAGATAATAAGGGCGTGGGCGATCCAGGGCCACATCGAGAACACCCTGGAACAAACGCAGCGCCGTGCGCTTGTTCGGAACCGTACAGCCCCCCATCCCGGTGTCAGGAACCTGCGCCTGCAGAATGACGAGGGGCCGGCCCGCGTCCACACAGGCGGCCAGGGTCGGCAGGGCGAGCGCCACAATGAAAATGCTTGTCCGGCGGCTGTGCATGGCTATCGCTGTCCTTCCTTCGGGGGCCGGGGCCGGGGCGGCAGCGCCGCGAGGACCTCGGCCGCGACCGCATCGGCGGTCTTACCGACCGTATCGACGCGGATGTGGGCCCGGGCATAAAACGGCTCGCGCTGGCGCAGAAGCTCGGTGGCGGCTGCGACCGGATCGGCGGCCCCGTCCAGCAACGGACGACCGGAAGCCCGTCCCGTCCGCTGCAAAATTTCCGACGGCGGCGCCGACAGCGCCACGACCTGGCCGCGGGTCAGCATCGCCTGCAGATTGTCCTCGCGACAGGCGGCCCCCCCGCCCGTGGCGATGACAGCGTCCGGCATGGCTAAAGCGCGCGCCAGGGCTTCGGCCTCGTAGCGACGAAAGGCGGGCTCGCCCGACGAACGGAAGATCTCGGCCACCGTCATCTGGGCCGTTTCCTCGACCAGTGTGTCCAGATCGACGAATGGGCGCCCGAGTGCGCGGGCGAGCAGGCGACCCACCGTCGACTTGCCCGTGGCCATGAAGCCGATGAGCACGACGGGCCGTGGCCCACCTTGCGGCACATCATCATTGTCCGAGGGCACGGGCGCGGTTTGCGATCCGGGGGGTTAAGAAGACCAAAAATTCAGTCCGGTCGTCGTTTTCACGGCGGTTCCGGAACAGCACACCAATCACGGGTATGTCGGCGAAGAACGGCACCTTGGCGTAGTTGAGGCCCGAGTTGCGCTGGTAGATGCCGCCGATGACCGCGGTGTCGCCGTCGCGGACCAAGAGCTTGTTCTTGACCGACTTCTTCAAGATGGTGGGATCACCGCGCGCGCCGGTGTTTACGAAGTCAGGCTCGTTTCTGGTGACGTCCACGTCCATCGTGACGGTCCCCTCGTTGGTCACGTGCGGCTTTACCTTTAAACTGAGGTTGGCGTCGACGAATACGGTCTGGGCGCCCTGCGCGCTGACCACGGCTATCGGGATCGACACGCCCTGCTCGATGACAGCCTCGTGGTTGTCCAGGGTGGAGACCCGCGGCGACGAGATGATCCGCACCTGGCCGCTGTTTTCGAGCGCCGACAGACGCAAGTTGAGGTTGAAGGCCCCCGCGACGGAACCCAGCGTCAGCCCGATGGCACCGCCGCTGCCCGTCCCGGCCGCGACCGGCAGGTTCACGGCGAAGTTGGGGCTGGCGCTGCCGGTGCCGCTGCGCGGGGAAGGCACCAGACCATTGAGCGGTGTTGTGGAATCGGTCGCCCCGCCCCCCACACCCACGTTGAACGGGAACGCCAGGCCGGTCGGGTTGCCGTGATCGGCGTCGGCAAAACCGGTGCCGCCCCACTGGATACCAAGCTGTCGAACGAAGGTCGAGCGGGCCTCGACGATGCGCGCCTCGATGATGATCATCGAGGTCTGCGTGTCGAGGTTGCGCACCAGTTCCTCGATCAGGGCGAGGTTCTTGGCCACGTCCGACACGATGAGGGTGTTGGTGCGATCGTCGACGGAAATCTTACCGCGCTGGGACAGCAGATCCTTGCACCTGTCCTGCAACAACTTGGCCTCGGCATACGACACCCCGATCAGGCGCGTTTCCGTCGGCAGCACGTCGGTGATCTGCTTCTGACGTGCGATCTCCTGTTCCAGTTCTTTTTCCAGGACCTGCAGCGGCGCCACCCGGATCAGGTTGCCTTCCCTGACCTGTCCCAGCAGCTTCGCGCGAAGAACGACGTCCAGGGCCTGATCCCAGGGCACATCCTTCATCTTGATGGTCACCTCGCCACGGACGTCGTCCGAGGTGACGATGTTGACGCCGCCCACGTCCGACAACAGGCGCAGGATGTTGTGGATGTCGGCGCCCTTGAGATCCAGATCGATGCGCCGCCCGACGTAGCGTTTCTTGCCCACCATGGGACGCAGAGCGCCGGCCTGCGTGCCGATGGTCTGGGTCTGGGCCGAGGAAAGGGCCAACGGCGCCAGTCGCAACGCGGCCACCTTGGTGGGGGCGACGAAGACCGACCGCCATTCGAGCGAGCGGGCCCGCAAGCGCGGCGCCGAGTCGCCCGGCCCCGGTGCGAGCCACGCGCCCGGCGCTGATTTCTTGAAATCCCAGTACAGGCGATTGCCGTCCTGGCGAACCGTATTGGCCACGTCCTCGGCCAGCTCGACGTCGACACGGACCGCGGAACGATCCACAGGATCTCGGTACGAGCTGATCAGCCGCACCGGGCCCAGATATTCGGTGGCATCCCGGCTGCGTTCAAGACCGCGCGGCAAATCCGCGTGCAGAAGATGCAACGTCAGACGCCTGACCCCGACGCGCTCGACCGTGAAGGTGGACATCTCGTCAAGATCGATGATCACCGACGATCGCGCGGGCTCGTCGACGAATTCAATGCGCTGGACACGGCTTGGCACGCGCAGGGTGATGCTGGGCGCGCGAACGGCGGGCACTTGCCGGGTGCTTACCTGCGCCAACACCAGGCTGGCCTCTTGCTGGCGCCGCGTCTGTTCGGCCACCGCCAGTCGGGCGTCCTCGGCCCGCTGGGTGCTGACCGCCACCTTCCAGCGTTGCTCCTCGCCAGCACGCTCTTTCGCCAGATCGATGGTGCGAACCTGTTCACGGCGCCGCTCGGCCACGGCCTCGTCCAATTCACGGCGGCTGCGCTCGTTCGCGGCGGCGGCCGCCTTGCGCTGCTGTTCGGCGAAAGACTGCTCGCGGGCCGCCAGGGCCCTTTCCTGTGCCGAGACGCCGGCCCGCTGGGCTTCGTCCCGTCGGGTGGCCGCAACCGTGGCGGCCTGTGCGCGCGCGGCGAGATCCGCCACCGCTGACTGTAGCGCCACCTCACGTTTGGCGACCAGGCGACCGGTTTCCTCCAGCTTGAAGCGCTGTTCTTCCTGGGCGGCTACCTTGGCTTCCACCATTCGGCGCCGAAGCTCGACCTGCGCCGCCGCATCACGAACCGCGTTGCCGCGCGCTTCTTCGCGCAAACGGGCGGCTTCAGCCTGACGCTCGACCGCCGCGGCTCTTTGGCGTGCGGCCTCGACGTCGATTTGCACCTTCTTGATCTCCGCTTCGGCGCGGCCGAGGGCCTCACCCCGGCTGACCAGATCCCGGCGCATCGATTCCACCTGCTGCCTGTCCGTCAGCAGACGCGCGCCATCGGCCGCCGCCGCCTGGGCCGCGGCCCGACTGGCCAGCTCGGCCGTTTCCTGATCCTTGCGCCGTTGCGCTTCCTCGGCGGTGCGGCGCGCTTCTTCGGCGCCAACCCTTTCGGCGACAGCCGGGGGCCGTTCGTGCGGGATCACGCGCACCACGAGGGTGTCGCTGTCGACCTGGACCCGGTAGTCCGCGGGGCGACGCAGGGTCAGGACCACGCGCGTCCGTGGCGCACCGTCATCCTGGCTGGTGCTGGCGCTGACCGCGCCCACCGCGAAGGTGCCGGCGTCAAAAGCAAGGTCGGCGTCACCAAGCCGGACGCCCGCAATGTCGACGACAACGCGCGACGGTTGTTCGAGTTTCCACGTCGTGAACGTCGGACGACGTGCGGCCGCGATCGTGACCGCGGTGTTCCCGTCGACCTCGGTAACGCGAATCGTCCGGGCGGCAGTCGAAGCCGCCGTCGTCAAACGGGGACTGCCAAGCGACAGCGCCGTAACCCAGACCAGCACGCCATACGGCTTCATGGTTGCACGGTCTCCGGGTTGACCAAGACGGCCTTCTCGGTGGATTTGGTCTCGCCCCCCTGGCGGATCTCACTGAGTTCGAAAATCACCCGATCCGAAAGGATCTTCGTGATGCGCGCGCTGTTCTTGGACACGAAGTCACCCCGCTTGACCGTTCGGCCGAAGCCACCCGGATCGCGGAACATGGCGCGAGGGTCGGCATCTCCGGACACGATGGCAATCAATGTGAGTTCCTCCAGGGCAAACTTTTCGAATATCGCCGGTATCGTATGGGCGCGAACGACGGGCTTTTCCCCGAACAGGCGCAGGTAGGAACGGAAGGGATCACGGTTGATTTCGTCATTCTCGACGAAATCCTGGTCGTTGAGAATTTTCCGTCTCAACGCCACCAGGCGCTCGGCGGGATCCAGGGGCACCACGGGCGCGATTTTTGGTGTGGAAGGCGCCGGTGGCGGCGACGGAATGCCAGCGGCCGTGGCCGCAGCGGGGGTCGGCTGCGCGGCGGGCAACGGCACGCCGGCC
>JANXXE010000194.1 GCA_025350815.1 Myxococcales bacterium
TCAAGCGCGAGGGCACCTGCAAGCGGACCGAAACCGGCAAGGCGATCAAGCAGTACCGCGACGTCGAGGCAGACGACAAGGGCAACGCCTATGGCGTCGACGTTTTCTCATTGGATCGCGACAAGACCTGTGCGGTTTTCCTGCGCATTCGCAGCGACAAACAAGACCACGCGACCATCAGCGAGGCCCCCGCCTGCGCCCAGGCATGCCAGTTTTATTCCAACGGTCCAATGGAACGGGTCAAGTAGCCAGCCGAAAATCCCGATGCTTTTCCAGTGTCTATGCGCACGACTGGTCAAGCCACGTTCGCGGGCCTGACCGCACCCCTTGTCATCTGCGCCCTCCTGCAACCGCTCTGTGGCTGCGGCGGCGGCGACACGAAGCCGGAAGGCCCGCCGATCGACGCCGCACCGAAGGCGGATACGGGTGCGAATGATCGCACGCCCGACGCCACGCCGCCCGGCGAGCTGACGCTGTCGGATGGGCCAGCCTTCGATTTCGGCGCGCGGCCCCTGGGCTCGCGTACCGACAAGTCCTTCACCGTACAAAACGTGGGCGCCGGCCCCGCACTGGGCATCGCCGCGCGACCCGCGTTGCCGTTGCCGTTTCGCTTCAAGGGCGGCGCCTACCCGGGCACGGGCGGCACCTGTGGGTCGACCCTGGCGCCGGGCGCATCGTGTGCGTTGGTCGTCACTTTCGAGGCCGCGACCGAGCCGATGGTCACGGCCACGCTGTCCTTGGTTTATGGCAGCGCCCGAATGGTCAGCGTCGATCTGACGGGCACCGGTGTGAAACCCGCGCTGCTCACCATCTCGGACGGACCCACTTTCGATTTCGGGCCACAAGCTGTCGGCGCCGCGCCTGAAAAGACCGTGACGGTCAGCAACGTCGGCGGCTTTCCCGCGATGGGCCTGGTGGCTGTGCCTTTGCCGGCGCCGTACGCGTTCAAGGGCGAAGCCTACCCGGGACAGAACGGCACTTGCGGGGCGGCACTCGACGCGGGCGCGACCTGCACGATCGTCATCACCTTTTCCCCGACGATACCGGGGCCGAAGACCACGATGTTGGCGCTCAGCTACGCTGACGGCGCGCTGGTTCGTGGGGCCGCGCTGGCGCTGGCTGGCCGCGGCGTGCTGCCCGCGCTGCTGGCGTTTCCCACGGGCAATCGCCACGACTTCGGCAAGCAGCCCGCAGGTTCGACGACCGAATACGTGGTCACGATCATCAATCAAGGCGGCAGTGCCGCCACGATGATCACGCCAGGCGCGCTGCCCCTGCCCTTTGCCTTCAAGGACGGCGCGTATCCCGGCAAGGGCGGGACGTGCGGCGCGACGCTGGCGCTCGGCGGCAGTTGCACCGTCGTGCTTCTGTTCGCCCCGACGACGGCCGGCGCAAGCCTGGCCACACTGACCTTCGACTACAAGAACGACGGCGTGGCGCGCGCCGCCAGTCTCGATCTGGCGGGATCGGCTGCGATGGCGGCGCTGCTGGTCGTTTCGGATGAACAGGGTTTTGCCTTTGGCGACGCCGCCCTCACGGGCTCGCTGACGCACCTCTTTGTCGTCGCCAACGCAGGCGGGTTTCCCGTCAGCAATCTGCGGCCGGGGCCGCTGGTGGCGCCCTTCACCTACCGGGGCGGCGCGTTTCCCGGCACAGGCGGCACCTGCGGCGCGACGATTCCAATCGCCACCACCTGTCTGGTCGTCGTCACCTTCTCGCCCAGAACATCCGGCGCGTTCCAGGGCGACATGACGTTGGCCTACGACGACACCGTCAACCCTGACAAGATGGTGACCCGCGCGCTGTCCGGTGGCGGCACCACGTCGGGCTTTCTGTCCGTCAGCGATCGGCCGGCACGCCACTACACACAGTTCGGCGCGCCGGGGGATGCCGCCGCATACGACTTCGGCACGGTCGGCCTCGGCCGTTCGACCCGGCATACGTTTGCAGTCACGAACACCGGAACGGGCCCCGTAACGGCCATCGCGCCTGCCGGCCCCGCCGACCCCTTTGGGTTTGCGGCCGGCGCCTTTCCGGGCGACACGGGAACCTGCGGCGCCAGCCTGGCCGCCGGTGACAGCTGTACCGTCGTCGTCGGCTTTTCACCCGCTGCCGCCGGCAAGACCGCGGGCGCGCTCGCTCTTCGTTACAACGACGGCAGCGCCACCAGAACCGTCACCCGTCCCCTCAAGGGCACCGGCACCCCGGGCGCCCAACTGGTCATCGACGATTATCCCGGGACGCCCGTCGCAGGCGCCTGGACCTTCGGCCAGACCGGGGTGGGCGCCCGCACCGTGCACAACTTTCGAGTGACGAACACGGGCGCGCTGACCGCCACCGGCCTGATCGCCACCACGGCGGGATCCGCGTTCGGATTCCCGGGCGGCGCCGCGCCTGGCATTGGCGGCTCCTGCACGGGATCGCTCGCCGCGCAGGACAGCTGCGTCCTGGCGGTCAGCTTCACGCCCAGTGCGCCCGGGCTTGCGGCGGGGGCGTTGAATCTGGCGTACGGCAGTGGGACGGGCACTACGAACGCGACAGCCAGCCTGGCCCTGGTCGGCGCGGGGATCCTTCAGGCGCTGGTCGACATCTGGGATGCCCCCGACGAGCCCGGCGGCGTCAGCTTCGACTTCGGCACGCGCGGCACCAGCACGACAACCGAGCACACGTTCACTCTGGTCAACCGGGGCGCAGCCACAGCCATAACCATCACCCCTGGGGCAATGGCCGCCCCCTTCGCCTTCAAGGGCGGCGCGTTCCCCGGACGGGGCAGTTGCACGGCCAGTCTGGCAGCGCAGGCCACGTGCACCTTCACCGTCACGCTGACGCCGGGCGCGGCCACCACAGGGTCCGACGCCCTTCGCTTCGACTACCGCGACGGCAGTGGCCTGCTGCAGACCGTTCGTCGCCCCTTGTCGGCAACCGGCACAACGCTGCCGGTGCTGGTCATCCACGACGGGCGGGCGCCCACGGGACGCGACGACATCGAGGATCTGCACGACGACGCCTACGACTTTGGCTATGACTTCGGCAGTGCGGGAACGGCCGCCGACCATACATTCTTCGTCACCAACGTCGGCGGACAGACAGCGCTGGGCATGACCGGCGTCGGCCCGGCGTCCCCCTTCTCATTCAAGGGCGGCGCCTACCCGGGCGCGGGCGGCACCTGCGGCATCTCGCTGGCCGTCGGCAACGTCTGTACCCTGGTCGTCAGTTATTCGGGTGCGGCCAGCGGTGCCAGTCGCTTTGGCGTCAGCCAAGAGTTGGATCTCGGCGCCAGCACCGTGGTCACCACGCGCGCGGTGCTGGGCATCAGCAGCGATCGCGCCTTGCTGTTGATCAATGACTGCGCTGGCTGCGCCCTGAACACCGCAACGCCGTACGACTTTGGCGCAGCCGGCATCCCCACCTCGCACGCGTTCACACTGGCCAACCGCGGCCGCCGCGCCGCCACGGCCATCGCCCCCGCGGGTGCGCTGGGCACCGATTACGCTTTCCCCGGCGGCGCCTATCCGGGTACCGGCGCCAGTTGCAGCGTCACCCTGGCGCCCGGGGCGACGTGCACGATCATCGTGACCTTGACCCCGCGTGGCACAGGCCCCCGACCCGGCCTGCTGGCCTTGGCGTATGCGGACACCGTCGGCTCCGGTGCCGGCGCGACGCGCACCCTGACCGGCACCGCCACCGACGGCGCCGTGGTGACCGTTCGCAACTGGCCGGCCGTCGGTGCGCCTTTTGATCCCGTGTTCGACTTCGGCAGCGCCGGCATCCCGGTCGACCACACCTTCACCCTGTCGAACGGCGGCGCCCGCAGTGCGACTGCGCTTGGCGACGGCGGCGGGCTGACCAATGGTTTCGGCTACAAGGGCGGCAACTACCCAGGCCAGGGCGGCACCTGCACGACGCTTTTGCCCGCCGGCGCCAGTTGCACGGTGGTGCTGGCCTTCAGTCCGCTCGGCACAGGTCAGCGCAGCGGAGCCGTGTCGTTCACCTACAACGACGGCAGCGCCACCCGCCGCGCCACCCACGCGCTGACCGCGACCGCCACCACGCGCGCCAGCCTTGTCATCTGGGACGGCACGACCCCGACCAGTTGCGGGGAAGACTGCGGCCCGCGCGACTTCGGCCCCGTCACCGTGGCCACGACGGCCGAATTCACCTTCACGGTCGTCAATACCGGCGCAATCCCCACGACCTCGATAGCCAACCCCACGGCCCCCGACCCGCCGTTCGCGTGGAAGGGCGGCACTTTTCCGGGCGACGGCGGCAGTTGCATCAGCGCCGTGCTGGCCCCGGCCGCCACATGCACCATCATCGTCACCTTCACGCCGACAGCACCGGGCGCGGTGATAGACACGCTGTTACTGGACTACGAGGATGCGGGCGGCACCGAGGTCACGCGCGCGCGGCGGTCGCTGCGCGGCACCGGTGAATGAACCGCACGCGCTGCTACAGCGATTGAATCTTGATATCGCGCAGGGCCGCGGTCGTCATCCATGTCGCAATGCCGAGGGGCTTGCACAGATCGACCTCCGGGCGGATCGAGATCTTGTGCCCCTTGGTGGCCAGTGCCACGACGCGGTCGGTGTCGATCCACGCTTCGATATTCCCCGGGGTGACCCGCACGCGGATGCGGTACCAGCGATTCTTGGGAAAACTTCGGCCGCTCGACGTTTCATTTTCCGACGCGTCCTGCCCGTCGATGCTGGACAGGCCGACCATGGACCCGCCCCAGCCGCCCACAATCAGGCTGCACGGGGCGTCGGCCACCGGGAAGGTCAGCGCGCAGAAGAAATCGTCGCCCAGCAGCTTCATGGCCTCCAGGCTGATTTCGTAGTTCATGCGCGGGATCTCGCCGCCGGTCCACGTGATGCCCGTCAGCGTCACGCCCCGCGACAGCACGATTTGCCCCTTGGAAACGCGAACGTCCCCTTCGCCGCCGAAGTTCGCGGACTTCCAGCCTGCCAGCGTGCGGCCGTCGAACAAACTGCGCGCCGCCGGCGGGGCTGCCGCCGGAAGTAACGCCGGCTGGGCCCCCCAAAGCGGCCGATGCCCCCAGTTGCTGAACAAGCCGGCCAGCGCAACCGCGCCGGTTCTCCCCAGAACAACTCGTCTTTGAATGCGCGACATGGCGCCAGGATTCTGCCACGGGCGGGGGCCGTCAAGCCGATGACGGTGACAACGGCGACGACGATCCCGCCGCGCTGCATTTTTGGGCGGTTTCTGCCGATTTCATCCTGCGCAACCGGGTGCAAGGTGGCAGAATGTAGGAACAGTCGTCGCCCGGGCCAGCGAGGTGAAGCGGTCGGATGTTATTCGATTCATTTCTCGGACACGCGAAGGCGAGGCCCAGCCGGGTCAGGCAGGGTTCCTACGCCTTGTCGGCGGGCCTGCACGGGTTGCTGGTTCTGGCCTGCGTGTTGTCCTGGCTGCACCAGCGCCACATCAAGATGGGGCTTGGTGAAGAATCGCGCAGCCCGGCTGTCGCTGTCTCGTTCTTCGGGCACGCAGGAGGGATCGGCAGCGCCAGTGGGTTGGTGGCGCCGGGTCTCGACCGGCCGAAGCCGGCGGCGCGCGGACAGAATCACCCCTCCCCACGCCGACCAACGATTCTGACACGACCCGTGCTGGCCACGGTGGAACCGCCGAAGCGCAGCGCCATCGACGGCGAAGCCGAGGACGACAGCGAAGTCGAGGGTGCCCACGGCGACCAGAACGCAGACAGCGACAACGACAATCCCCAAGATGGGACAACCGGCGCCATTGCTCGGACTGGTGCGGGTGGTCCCGGCGCGGGTGGCGAGGGCCAAGCTGCAGCGGCGAGCCCACGCCGATCGCTGACGGGCGCCCCGTACGTCTCCACCGAGGAAGCGACCTACCTGCGAACCTTCGAGGACATCCCCGGCATTCCCGATCAACTGAAGGTGCCCAACAGCACCTATCTGGTCGCGCTCGAGGTCTGCGTGTCCCAAGATGGCCACGTCGACGAGGTGGCGGTGCGCGAGCGGGCCGCGCCCGCGCTGGATCAGCTGCTGGTAATGAAGGCCATGACCTGGCGTTACCGCCCGCGTCTGATTGGCGGCATCGCCTCGGCCTTCTGCCACACGATGCGCCTGCGCTACGAAACGCAGTGACCCCGAAGCGCGCTAAACTGCAGGGCATGAGCAAGGACGCGGAACGGCGACAGCGCGCCCAGGCGAGACGGTCAACGGCCATTCTTCACAGGTCGCATCTTGGACCCAGAGAGGCCGACCTATCGCCGATCGATGGCGCCGAGGCCATCTCGTTGGTTGCCCGCCTGACGCGCGAAAGCTGGAGTCTGGCGGGACTGCCGAACCCGACATACACGCGACGGGAGATCCCTTGCCGACTGGTTCCCGGTCGCCTGACATGATCGATCTTCCGCAAGATTTCTGTGACCTCCTGGTCGAACTGCACGACGCGGGGGCGGCATTCGTCGTGGTCGGGGGCCATGCCGTCGCGTTTCACGGACACCCCCGCGCCACCAAAGACCTGGACGTCCTGGTGCGCGCGGATCCGGCGAATGCCGTGCTGGTATACAAAGCCCTGGCCGCTTTCGGGGCGCCGCTCGAAACCGTCGCGGTCAAGGCGTCGGACTTTGCTACATACGACGGCGTGCTGCAGATCGGCCTGCCTCCGCGGCGCATCGATGTTCTCAATCGTGCCACCGGCATCACCTTCGCAGAGGCGCTGGCTGGGGGTGCCGCGTTCCCGCTGGAAGGCAGAATGATTCCGATCATCGGCCTCGACGCCCTCCTGAGAAACAAGCGAGCAGCGGGTCGGGAACAAGACATCGCCGACGTGGCCGCCCTCGAGGCGGCAGCCGCGCGACACCGGTAGCATCGCGCCGGTGCTACGCTTGAAACCATGTCCGGTGTCCCGGCCCGGCGGCCCGCCGTGCACCACGCGGTAGCGGCGTCGAACCAGAACATCATATGGTTGCTCAGGTACTGGTCCCCGACCTCGGCCGTTGACAGCGACGGCCCCCGCTGCGAACGTCCGCTTCCCCCGCTACCGAAGGAGTCACGATGAAGATCGGCATCAATCTGTTGCTGTGGTCGGGCGACGTCACCGACGAAAAATTCCTACCGCTGCTCGGCCGCCTGAAGGAGATGGGCTTCGACGGGGTCGAGTTGCCCATCTTCGACATGCAGCCGAAGAAATTCGCGGCGCTCGGGCGTCGGCTGGACGATCTGGGCCTGGCGCGCACGGCGGTGACGGTGCGAAACATCAACGACAATCCCATCGGCGCCGATCCGAAAAGCCGCGCCGCCGCGGTCCAGAATTCGAAACTGGCGCTGGAATGCTGCCAGGCTTCGGGCGCGACCCACCTGGTCGGCCCCCTGTACGCCGCGCTGGGCGTGTTCAGCGGCGAAGGCCCGACGGCCGACGAGTGGCGCTGGGGCGTGGAAACCATGTCGGCCATCGCCGACCACGCCGAGACCTACAAGGTGACCCTGGGCCTGGAATTCCTGAACCGCTTCGAGATCTACCTGCTGAACACCGCCGCCGACGCCACCCGCTTCGTGCGCGACGTGAACAAGCCCCGCTGCAAGATGATGTACGACACGTTCCACGCCAACATCGAGGAGAAGAACATCTCGGTGGCGATCGAGACCTGCGCGCCCGAACTGGCGCACGTGCACATCTCGGAGAACGATCGCAGCACGCCGGGCAAGGGTCAGGTCAACTGGACCGAGACCTTTGCCACCCTGAAAAAGATTCACTACGACGGCTGGCTGACCATCGAGGCCTTCGGCCTGGCGCTAAAGGAACTGGCCGCCGCGACCAAGATCTGGCGCCGCATGTACGTCGACGAGGAAACCCTGGCCCGCGAGGGCCTCGCGTTCATCAAACGCTCCTGGAACGACGCCGCGTAGGGCGCGCCCGGAACGAGCGGTGCGACGCAGGCGGCGGTGCGCCTCGTCCTTGGTCTGTCGGGACGGGACCTGCGCGGAGCGCTGACGCCAACGACGACAAGGCCCGCGTCCGAGCGGGCAGAGAGGAGAGCCTGATGCGAAACGCTCCAATTGTGACTACCTTATTGATCATGCTGCTCGGTGCCGGCTGCCCGTCCAGCGGGGGGACGAACGACGCCGCAGGCGGCGCTCCCGAGCGAACGGACGGGCGCGTTGCCGACGGCGGATCGCCGACCGAGGTGGGCGGACCAGCGAAGGTAGACGCAGGAGACGCTCCGGACACGACGTTCGCTTCGGACGCGCCAGACGGCGGCGGCGGAGACACGCCACGGCCGGAGACTGGCGACGCGACGGACGCGGCATTCGCGCCGCCCGCCATCTGCGACGGAATCACGGTCCGTGGCTCGCAGGTGACTGCCGTCGTTGAGGCGACGGTAACCGCCGAAGGTTTCGGACCCACAAACGGATGCGAGGGCGACCTGCCGCGCGTCGTTCAAGTGAAGCGCACGATGTGCGGCTCCGTGCCCACGGAGGCAAAGGTGGTTGCGCTAACGGATCCGTCGCCCGTCCACACCGGCCTGCTCACCGTGGGCGAAAGGCGAATCCTGCTGCTCGACCTATCGAGCTGCCCTGCTTACGCCCCCAAGTCGGTTTACGTCGTCGTCGAGAACCGACCGCCGAGCGACTGGGACTCCCTCGCAGTTATGCTTCGTCCGCGCGACGGAGGGAACTAACCGGCGTCCTGGCATCGCGGCCGGGCCTGGCTCTCGTACGTGGGTAAGGTTGCCGCGCGGGGCCGTTTTTTCTTCGGGCGCTACGCCCCCGCTGGCCCGGATCCCGGGCCGAAGAGCCCACTGTCGGGCACGCGGCGCGCGACACGGCCCATGGGGCCTGGGGCCTCAACTTCGGCTTTACCTGCGGACCCTGCTTGCCCTTGACCTGCCGCCGCGCGCGCTGCAAGGTCAGCGTCGATTCGTGACCAGCCCCGCTTTCATAAAGGACGTTGCCCAGAACGACTTCGCTGCCAGTGTGCTGGCGCGGTCGGTCGAGGTGCCGGTCGTCGTCGACTTCTGGGCCGAATGGTGCGCGCCGTGCCGGATGCTGGGGCCGATTCTGGAAAGCGAAATCGGCGCGCTGGGCGGCCGCGTGGAACTGGCCAAGGTGGACACCGACGCCAGCCCTGCTCTGGCGGGACAGTTCGGCATCCAGGGCATTCCCGCGGTGAAGGCGTTTCGCGACGGGCAGGTCGTGGCCGAATTCGTGGGCGCCAAGCCCGTCGCGTTCATCCGCAAGTGGCTGGCCGATCTGTTGCCGTCGCCGGCGGCAGAGGGCATGGCGCGGGCCGAGGCGGCGTTGCGCGCGGGCCAGCCCGACCTTGCGGAGGCGGCCCTGCGCCCGCTGCTGGATGATCCCGCCGTCGGTGATCAGGCGCGCCTGATGCTGGGCCGCGTGCTGGTGACAAGTTCCCGGCCCGACGAGGCACGGACCGTCCTCGAAGCCCTCGACCCCCGCAGCCCGCTTGCGGACGCGCTGCCCCCGCTGATGCGGCTACTATCCTTTGCCGACGACGCCCGCGCCTACGGGGGCATCGACGCCGCACGCGCCGCGCTCGACAAGAACCCCCGCGATACAGAGGCCCGCTACGCCCTGGGTTCGGCCTTGGCCGCGGCGGGCGATCTGACGGCGGCGCTGGAACAGTTTCTGGAACTGGTCACGCGCGATCGCAAGTTCCGCGCGGATGCCGGGCGCCTGGCGATGCTGGCCATCTTCGAGCAACTGGGCGCCGACAGCGACGTGACCCGCGATTTCCGCCGACGGCTACAGATCGTCCTGTGAGCCTCAGCGCACCAGCCACAGCTGGTGGGACTCGAAGGCCGCCGGCGGCACGGGCGCGAACGATCGCTGCGGCTGACCGAAGAAATAGCCCTGCATCAGATCGCAGCCCAGATCCGCCAGCGTGTCACGCTCGCCGCGCGTCTCGATGCCTTCGCAAATGACACCGATGCCCAGTTCGCGACACAGAGTACTCATCGACTGGACCAGCTTGCGCTTGGTGGCGTCCTGGTCGACGTCGCGCACGATCGACATGTCCAGCTTGACAATGTCCGGGTGAATCAACGCGAAGGTCGACAGCCCGGCGTAACCCGCGCCCAGATCATCCACCGCCAGCCGGAAACCGAGCGCCCTCAACTGTGCGAGGCGCGGCCGCAGATCGGTGAAACGGTCCAGCGACGCGCGTTCGGTGATTTCCAGGACCACGCGGGCCGCGACCTGCGACAGCGGCGCCCCGGCGGCAAACAGGTCGTCGTCAGCCAGATCATCCGGATGCAGGTTGACGAACAGGTCCACACCGGCGGGCGCCCGATCCGCGGACGCCGCAACTGCCTGGCGAATCGCACGGCCGAGTTCCAGTTGCCGACCCAGACGTTCTGCGACTGCGAACAGCTCGTCGGGGCGGGCCAGGGACGGCTCGCCATTGCGGACCAGCGCCTCGTAACCCAGCACCGATGCCTTCGACCAGCGCACGATGGGCTGATACACCATGCCGATCGACGCGACCGCCCGATCGAAACGGCCGCTCTCGCTGGCGCGATCCTGCATCTGGCTTGCGGCGTGACCGTACAGCTCGTAGGCCAGCCGTTGCGCAGCGGCGATTCGTCGCAGCCGGACGCCTTCTTCGACCACCTTCAAGAATGCCTCGGGCTCGAAGGGTTTGACCAGGTACCGAAGGGCGCCGTACTCGACGGCCTTCATGGCGGTGTCCAGCGCCGGCCCGCCGGTCATCAGCACCACCGGCACGTCAGGCGCGCGCTCGCGCACCATCTTGAGAACCGTCAGGCCATCCGTCCCCGGCATGGCGATGTCGCAAATCACGACATCGAAGGATTGCGACAGCAGCCGCTCGGCAACCGCTGCCCCGTCCGACACGCAGTCGACCTCGTAATCGCGCAACGCCAGGGTCCGCTGGTAGGCGCGCAGGAAATTGGGGTCGTCATCGACCAGCAGCACGCGCCCCTTCGTCGCAGGGCTATCTGTGGTTTGTGCGCTGTCAGGCAAGCGGTCTCCGACCCGAACCCGCTGGGGTACCGGTCGGCAGTGTCATCGACGGCCGGGGGCCGGATCTTGAGCGGCCGGCTGTCAGCGGCTGGTCTTGGGGCTTCGCCACGGCGGGTCTGACGGCAAAAGGGCCATGAACCCTTTCAGCAAATCCGCCTCGTAGGCGCCGGCGAACTGGCCGGCGAAGAACTTCTCCAGCCCTTCTTTCAAGAAGCGATCCCAGGATTCGGTCTCGAAGCCCGGATTGATGGGAAAAAACAGCGCCCCGACGTCGCGCGCCGCCTTCAGATCCCCGGGCGCATCGCCCATCATCAGGACCCGTTCGGGCGCGTACTTGCCCTTCGCCGCCAGGGTCAGGTGTTCGGTCTTCGAGCCCATCTCCTGGCCGGCGATCAAAGCGACGAATCCATCGATCTTCTGTTCGGCCCATTCGCGGCGCAGGGCCTCCTCGGGCGTCGCGGACACCACCAT
Source organism: Myxococcales bacterium (assembly GCA_025350815.1). GTDB lineage: Bacteria > Myxococcota_A > Polyangia > Fen-1088 > Fen-1088 > JANXXE01. The sequence continues at coordinate 11,469 of JANXXE010000194.1, forward strand.
CACGTCGGCGCGGCCGCGCAGGCGTTCCAGGCTGTCCCGTACGCCCGGGAACGGCGGCAAGTCGTGGACGATTTCCTCGATGGTCTTGTTGACCGCCTTGCTCCACGCGTAGACCTTCGCCAGTTCGTCGTGCTGCGCGTTTGTGGTGCTGGCGACCAGTTCCTTCAACCGCGGATTGCCCAGCTGCGATTCGGTCTTCACCCACTGGCGCAGATGCGGCAGCGACGGAATCTCGATGCCCGATTTCACGACGGCGGGCATCTGCTGAAGCTCGTCGGAGACCGCCAGAATGGCCTTGAACCGGTTGCATCCGCGCGTCTGCGAATACAGGTTCACGAAGTCCCACGCCTGGTGCACCTGGCGCGACAGGCTTTGCAGCCCGAAGTGCACGATCAGATTCACGCTGAAGCTATCGTTGTGCTTCACCTCCATCGAGTTGAAGGCACATCCGTCGGAATCGATGCCGACGAAATAGTCCTTGGTGGGTGCAAAGGCTTTCAGCGGGGCCTGTGGATCTGTGCTCATGCGAACTGGTCTCCTTGCCAGGCCCGCCTTTTCCCACACCCCGCGCGGCCGGTCTAGCGGGCAGCGGCGGACGGGACCGCCAAAATGCGACCGGCCAACTCGACGAAACCGGCCGCCCCCTCACCGTCGGTGATGTAGCGCGGGCGATCGCCGCCCAGCTCGGACAGAAAGCGCGTGACGTTGCGAACGCCGACGCTGGCGTCCGGCAAGGCACCAAACAACGAACGATCGTTCGCGCTGTCGCCGATGAACACCACGGGCGCGTCCGCCAGCTTCCCGGGACACAGATCCCGGGTGGCCAGGGCCGCGCGCAGCCCCTCGGCCTTGCCCCAGCCGCGCGGCCGCACGTGCAGGTGGATCGAGCTTGCCAGGACCTCGCAGGACGGGTCGACCAGGGTCTGGCATTCGACGACGGCGTCCTGTCCAAAATCCGCCGGACGTTCCAGCGTGCGTTCGAACAGACGAAAGGCGTCGTCCCCGGTGCTGTTCAAGCCGAATCGGACGCGAAGGCGTTCGGCCCCCTGTTCCAGAATCGCCGGGGCGACCGTGGCGCGCGCCTCAACGCCGAGATCGCGCCTGGCGCCCGAGGCCTCGAACATCACCATGCCGTTTTCGCCAATCGCCAGGGCCACCCCGGGTAGGTAGTTCGCCAGCGCCTGGACCCAACCGGCGGGCCGCCCGGTCACCAGTACGACCAGGACACCCCGCGCCTCCAGCGCCGCGAAGGCGGTCGGCGTCTCGGCGGGAATTTTGCCGCCCAGCGTTATCGTATCGTCGATGTCGGCTGCAACCACGCGGACGGTCCGCAGGAAGGCATCCGGCATGCAGGCCAAGGGCAGGATATCGTCGGCGTTCGGGGATACCACGCGAAAGAAACGCTAACCGACAGGGGGCGATCCATGGTAGCCATTTCGGTCAATATGTCTCGTCAGTTACGAGGGGCCGTCATCGGCTACGGGTTCATCGCTTCCCATGGCCATGCCCCGACGTATCTGCGGGGAAACGGGGTGAAGATCGTGGCGGTGGCGGACCTGTGCGAGGACCAGCGCCGCCGCGCCCAGCGCGACATCCCGGGCGTTCGCGTCTACCCCGATCACCAGTCCCTGCTGCAGGCCGAAGTGGGCCGCGATCTGGGCAAGCTGGACTTCCTGGACATCGCAACACCGCCCTGTGACCACGCGCGCGTCGCGCACGCGGCCTTCGACCATGGCCTGCACGTCATCTGCGAAAAGCCGCTGGCCACGACCGTCGAAGAAGGCCGCGCGATGCTGGACCACGCGCAATCCGCCAGGCGCGTGCTCTACCCCGGTCACAACTACAAACACGCCCCGGTGGTGAAGTCGGTACGGCAGGTGATCGAGTCCGGCGTCATCGGCCCCGTGCACCTGGTGACGCTGCAAACCTTTCGCAACACCCACGCCAAGGGCGTCGCGTCGTGGCGGCCCGACTGGCGGCGTGACCGCGATCTATCGGGCGGCGGCATCGCGATGGACCACGGCAGCCACACGTTCTACCTGGCGTTTGAATGGATGCGGTCCTACCCAAGCGCGGTGACGGCGTATTCGTCGACCCGCAGTGGCTTCGATACCGAGGATGAATTCGGCTGCACCCTGACCTTCCCCACGGGCATGGCGACGGCGCACCTGTCCTGGACGTCCGGCATGCGCAAGGTCCTGTACACGCTGCACGGCGCGCGCGGGGCCATCCGCGTCGACGACGAGGACATCGAGGTGTCCGTGCTCGAAAAGGGTCCGGGCGTGGCGGCTGCGGGATCGCCGGGGGTTTGGCGCATCGAGCGCGGCGTGGCCCGTTCTGACTGGATGGACGCCAGCCACGCCGGTTGGTTCGGCTCGCTGTTCGAGGAATTCCGCGGCGCCATCGACCGTCGCGAATATGTCGGCAAGGACGCCCGCGAGGCGCTGCTGTGCATGCAGGTGATCACGCGCGCCTATGCGTCCGCGCGCGAGTCGTCCCGTCAGCTGTCGCTGGGCGAGGCCTTGCTGCCGGACAGCCGGCTATTCCCACAAGCGCTCGCGGGCGACAAGCTCGAACACTTCGCGTAAGACCGCGATACCGTTGCGGGCCGTCGCCTCGTCGATGGTCAACGCCGGCTGGATGCGGAAGCTTGCCGCGTAGGCCATGGTCAGCAGGCCGCGCTTCACGCACTCGGCAAAGATGCGTTCGGTCGCGGGTCGTGACAGCGGCTGCTTGGTCACACGATCCTTGACCAGCTCGATGCGCAGGAACAGGCCCGCGCCCTGCACCAGCCCCACGAAGGGGAAGCGTTCGACGAAATCTTCCAGCTCGCGCAACATGGCGGCGCCCACATGGGCCGCATTCTCGGTCAGCTTTTCTTCCTCGATGATCCGCAAGGCCGCCGCGCCGGCCGCCGCGCCCAGCGGATTGCCGCCGTAGCTCGACGAAGATCCGGACGGGACGCTCCACGGTTTGGCCTGTGCAATCTCGTCGGTGGTCAGCACACCCGACAGCGGAAAGCCGCCGCCGAAGGCCTTGCCCAACGTGACGATGTCCGGCGTGACCCCGGTGTGGTCGACGCCCCAGGTGCGCCCCGTGCGGCCAAGACCCGTGATCATTTCGTCGGCTATCAGCAGCGCCCCGTGCTCGCGGGCCAGATCTTTGACCGCCGGCAGAAATTCCTTGGGCGGGACGATGTTGCCGGCCGTGCCCTGCATGGGCTCGACAATCACCGCTGCCACGGCGCCGGCGGTCGCCGTCTTGAGATGCTTGCGCCCCACCTCGACGCAGGCCAGGCCACACCCTGGATATGCGGATTTCACCGGGCAGCGGTAACAGTCGGCGTACGGGATGCTGTGCGCGCCCGGCACCATGGGTCCAAGGCCCTGCTTGAAGGTCGACCCCATCAACGACAGGGCGCCCATGGTCTTGCCGTGAAAACCGCCCCAGAAACTGACGAATTCGTATTTGCCGGTGTGGCTTTTGGCCAGGCGCAGCGCGCTTTCGACGGCCTCGGCGCCACCGGAATAAAGCTGCAGGCGGCGCAGCTTCGGTGACGGCGATCGCGCATTCAGACGTTCCAGCAGTTCGACACGCGCCTCGGAGGTGAAGGAACCGACGGATGCCTGCGCGACCTGATCCTGGACGGCCTTGACGAACTTCGGGTGCGAATGCCCCAGCGCATTCACGTTGATGCCGCCGATGAAATCCAGGTGCACGTTGCCGTCGACATCCGTGACGGCGCTGCCGCGCGCCTCCGCCACACCGATGCCCGCCAGGACCGCGTAGCCCTGCAGGCCAGGCGCGGCCAGGGCGTCCTCACGCTTGCGCAAGGCGATGCTTTTCGGACCCGGGATGGGCGTCTTGATGACGGGCTTTTGGTCCTTGGGCTGCGACGGGTTCATGCGCGCGACTCGCGTTCGCGCACCAGGCCTGCGGTCCGGTAAAGCCGGCGCACCGCCGAGATGTTGGCGACCAGGGCGACCAGGGTCATGGCCAGCAGTATGGGGAAATCATGCACGTAAAGCGACCCCGCCCGCGGCCCCGCGACGGCCGCAACGACGGGAACGAAGGCGGCGCCGACCAGCAGATACATCGCGCGTTCGGGGCGACGCATGGCGCCTTTTGGTGGTTCAATGCCCAGCGATTCGGCCTTCGCGGTGGCATAACTGACCATGAACGATCCCAGGATGGCGGCCAGCGCCACCAGTTCGCACAGGACCGTGCCGCGGTAGCGCAACACCAACCCGGCCAGCAGGAAGAACTCGACGTAGCGATCCACCGCGGCGTCGAATACCTCGCCTGCGTCCGACGAGACGCCACTGCGCCGGGCCACGATCCCGTCCAGCATGTCGCAGAAGGCGGACAGCGTGGCCAGAAGCGCGCCCACACCCATATGCCCCGTCGCCACCGCGACACCGGAACCGAACGCCGGCACCAGCGACGCCGCCGTGATCATGTTGGGCGTCACCCGCAAGCGCAACAGCACGCGAACCAGCGGCTCGAAGGTCCAGTACGCCATCTCCATTATGAAGCGGCCAAGCAACACGCTGCCGGCGCCGTCCAGTCGCTGATTGCGCGTACCCCCGAACAACACCGACCGGGCCAGGTACACGGCCAGCATGATCACCCCGAAGGCGAGCAGCAGCAGCGAGCAGCCAAGGTCAAACATAGGCGCCCATTGAGCAACATCGGGGCACGGCGATCAACTACTGGTGCGACCGGTGGCAGCCCGACGACACCGCGCGTCGGCAGGATGTGCCTAGTCGCCCCTCGCGCCTTGCTCGATCCACGCCTTGACCAAAGCGATGGCCGCCGGATCAAGGGGCTGGTCAGGGGGCATCCTTTTGCCCGAGGCGGGCGTATCGGTGGAAATCTTTTCGAACAAGTAAGAACGGGCTGGATCTCCGGGGACCACGCGCAGCCGTGTCGGAACCTCTGTGGACGGCTGACTTACCAACGTCGCGTACGTCGGCGCCACCAGACTCATGCCCTTCTGCGGACTGCCATCGCCGTGACAGACGCTGAACGTGCTGCAACTGGTGGCGAACAGGCGCCGTTCGACATCCGACAGCCGAACTGTGACCACGGGAACAGACGCGTCGACGGCAACGCTGCTGTTCGCATCGGCGACGTGCGAGACCCCATCCGCGCCGCCATCGAGGCCGGCGTCCTTTGTGGCCCCGCATCCGGAACCACCAAGGAGCGCCGTCCAAACTACAAGACCCCGCGCCAGGCGAAGGCCCAACCGCTGCCTACTGGCAGGCCTTGCCGACAAGACCTTTGATCAGCGGCGTGCACTGGGTCGCCGTGCAGGCGTCGCAGCCGGACTTGTCAGCCCCGGTGCATTCGGCGATGCACTGGCCGGTGCTGATTCCGTGGGTCGTCAGGCAGCGCGCTGCGGCCGAAACGTCGACGCTGATCTTGGGGCAAGCGTCAACCACGCAACCATAGATTCCCGCCCTCGTCCCGGCCATCGCGGCGGCACCCAGGCACACCGCGGTCGCCGTCCCGTCGTGGGTGTTGTCGCCGTCACCGACCCAGTTGCCGCCAAACGCCACGCCCGAAAAATCCTGGGTGAAGCTGCAGTACTCGGTCTTCTTGTCGCGCGGGTAGTACAGGCCCCAGAACACGCACATCTCGTCCTTGGTCGTGAAGCCCTGGGTCACCACCTGGTCCTTGGTGTCCTTGTTGGTGACGTTGTTGTACGAGCACTTGAAGTCGAAAACCTCGCCGGCCTTGACGACCATCGGGGGCGCCAACGTCCTGGCCGAGACCTCGGACCAGTCCTTGCCCGCGAACAGCAGATCAGCCTTGCCGTCCTTGGTGACCCGGTTGGCCACGTAGTCCACGCCGCGGGCGTGCATATGCGACTGCGCGTTCAACACGTTGATGTCCGTCGCGGCCGGGCACTGCATGCGGGCGGTCGCGGTGCCGTGCGCGGGAACGCGAATCATGGGGTTGTAGAGAAACAGGATGCCCGCCTCGGTCTTGACGTCCGCCGTCTTGATGGTGTGCAGGTTGATCGTCAACTGGGCATTCAAGGTATTGGCCGAGGCGTTCAGGTAGTGCGTGTTGATCAACAGCAGCGCGTTGCCGGGAACCTTCAACGCCACGCCCTCGGGCAGGCCGTTCACCGTCGCGGGCCCGTCGGCCACCTGGTGAACCGCCACCAATCCGGTGACGTCCCAGACACCGAAGACGCCCTTGCCACAATCGAACACCTTGCTGGTGTTCACGGCGGTGCCGTTCTTGTCCATGACGGGGATTTCCGTGTAGCTGGTCATCCACAACACTGCGTGGTGACTGCCGGGGCTGTACTTGATTTCCTCCCTGACGATATTTAGGCCCTCGGCGGGAGCCCGGTAGAACGCGCACCGTTCCGTCTCAAGGCCAGGGTCCAGTACCGAAGCCATGGTGACCTGCACGCCGGCACCCGCGGCCGGGGGCGCCAGAACGGCCGCGGCGCCGACATCACCTACGGGCGCGTCCCCGACGCCGGTCGCGGCGGCATCAGTTGCGGCGGCATCAGTTGCGGCGGCATCTGAAGTTCCGCCGTCCTTGGCAGGGCCGTCCCCCGCGGTCCCAGCATCGGATGTGCCAGCGGCACCGTCGGTGAGACTGGCGCTGCCGTCAGCTGACTTGCTGCCCTTGTCGTCACTGCATCCAACAAGAAGAACAATGGCCAGGGCGCTGAATCGTTTTGTCATCGTGGGTCGTCCTTTCGTGAGGCGCGCAATCTAGCGCAATAGAACCGTCGACGCACGCGTCCGGCGCAGCACGTTGCCATAAGAAGGAACAGGCAGCCCCCCGACGGGCCGCGGGCGCATTTGTCCCGCCCCAGCCGACAGCCGCACGCACCAGCACCAGCCCGGGGCGCCGGCGCCGCGTCCCCGCCAATGTCGACCGCAGCGTCAAGTGGTTGCGACGGGGCGGCGCAGATCGATTGATCCCACAGGGCCAAGGTGGCCTTGGCAGCGCAATCGGCCTGGCAGCTGGTCCGGCCGCAGGCGCGCACCGACAGGACGCTCGCGTAATTCATCAACGGCCGCCACGGACCGTCCTCGTCAGTCGCCACGGCCACCGCCATGCCGTCAAGAATGTTGTCGGCCGCCGCGTACATCCTTCCCGATCGCTGCCGCAGACTGCGCATGCGCATCTGCGGATTCCAGGGCTGGAAAGTCTGGCCACCGTCGCGCGAACGAAAACCGACCGGGGGATCGCGCGGACTGGCCCTGACGCCGGCGGCGAGAATCGTGCCGTCGGGGCGGTGCAGAAACGCTGTCAGGCGCCCGTCAGACACGACGACGGGCGTGGTCACGCTGATCGCGTCGCCGTGATCCGTCACGACCGCCAGCGTCTCTGACACCACCCCGTCGGGTGCGCGGCCAATAACGCGCAGAAAGGTCTGGCGGGCGTCACCTGGATTGACGGCAATGATCCGCGCCTCGCGCGCGCTGACAAAGGGCTGCAAGTCGAAGGTCGTCCACGTCCTGCCGGCGTCGAGCGAGCGGACAAGGCGTGGGTGATTGTCCCGCGCGTCCAGCGTGGTGACAACGATGACACGCGGATCGCTGGCCGCCGTTTCGAGGCCGGACACATCCACCAACGGCGAAAGCCGCAGCAGCGGTTCGCCAAACGTCATGCCCCCGTCCAGGGATTCGAAGACAGCAAACGACGTCGACGCGTCCCCGGCGCGCCAGGCCGCCGCCAACACACGCCCGGGTTGCACGGGATCCGGGAAAGCGTCGACCACGGACAGCCCGGTAAGGGCCCCGCCCGCAAGATCCCAGGTACACCCCCTGTCATCACTGCGCGCAAGACCCTCGCGAGAAACCGTGAACAAGCGCCGGGAGGGCACGGCCGCCAGGCTGAAAAAATGCGCCCCGGTGGTCATGGGTGATTCGCAGATCCAGCGCCACGTCGCGCCGTCGTCCTCGGAGATCACCAGACCGAAATTCGTGCCCAACACCACCTGGTGCGGGTCTTCATCGGGAAGAAGAATCGCTTCGGAATCCGGAAAGGCACCATTCGCACGCGCGGTGCCGGCCAGGGCCAAAATGCCAGGGCACGCCATCGCGGCACAGACGAACAGACGACCTGCGAACCGAAACACGAGGCCACAGCCTACCTGAGACCGAAGCGCGGTCGCGATCTCAGGCCGAAAGCGCGGTCAGAGATCTTTGGCGCAGCGGAAACCGTGGGTCATGGCATTGGCATCGTCACCGGCCGCGCGTGCGGACACCCGCAAGCCGACGTCGTCGGTCGCAAATGATCCACCCCGGCGAATCTTCATGGTCCCCGTGGTCGGCCCGGTCGGATCAGCGCTGGGGGCACTGCCGTAGAAATCCGCGGCGTACCAATCGCTGACCCATTCGGACACGTTGCCCGCCATGTCCTCGGCCCCGAAGGGGCTGGTGCCCGTCAACACACCCACAGGAACCACGTCGGCCAGACCGCAGCCGGAAAACTGCACACGCTGACAATCCGGCGACGCCCCTGTCCAGGGGTAAGGACGCGCGTCATCCGCGCCGCGGGCGGCCTTTTCCCATTCGGCCTCGGTCGGCAAACGCTTGCCGGCCCACTGGCAATACGACTGGGCCATCGACCAACTGATATTCGTCACCGGGTAGCGCGGCCGACCCTGTGGGTCGAAAGCCGTCGGTGGCGTCGGGCAGACATTGGCGCGGACACATTTGTCGAAGGCCTGTTGCGTGACCTCGGTACGATCAATCTCGAAGGCAGAGATCAGCAGCGACCGGGCGGGCTGCTCGTCGGCGCGACAATTCGGATCGGTCGCCGGCCTGCAACCGCGGGTGAACATGCCCGCAGGCACCACGACCATGTCTGGCGAGGCACAAAACTTCCCCGCCAAGCTTTCGGCACAGCGTCCGCCGCCGCAGGCCTCGTTCGCGGCACAGGGCCGCCCGTTGGGCAACTTGGCGTCCGTGGGCGGGGCGGCCTCCATTCGGGGATCGGACGCGCCATCAGGAACCACGCCCGGGGCGACGTCCGCGGCCCCTGCGCCCATCCCATCGCGCGGCCCCGCTGCGTCCCGACCCGCATCGCCCTGCGCGGGACACGCTTCTTGACCTGGGTTCTTTGTGGCGGGGCAGTTATCGACAATGTCGGGGATCCCATCCTGATCCGCGTCCGCCAGAAGACCGGCCGTCAGACGAAGCGTCACAGCCGTCTGGACGCCCGCCGTGATGCGGACCCGCACGGCCCCCTGCGAGACCGTCTGGTCGTCGATCAAGCCACTCACCACGATGGTGCGCGACGCCTGGTCGGCCGAATCCGGCAGCGCGATGCTCAACGTGCCAAGGTGCGTGCCCTGCGCGTGAATCGTCCCGGACGCCGGAACCTGCCGATCCTGCGCCAGAACACGTCCGTCGCCCACCCAGGTGACGGCCACTTTCTGCGGCGTCGCAACGCCGTCGGAATTTTCGATCGTCACAAGGATGCCGGTGCCAGGGGCGGCGGCGCCACCACGACACCCCACAGCCAACGCCGTGGCCAAGATCAAGAAGGCAACAACGCGGCGGTCATTCATTGAGACAGCCCAGACTTGCGTGACAAGACGCCGCAGGTGACGAGTGCGCCCATAGCGCGGCGCCGGTTCCGGCGATCACGACCGCACCCACCGCCGGCCAGAACCACCAGCGTCCCAGCAACGAATGCTGTGGGGCATCCGCCTCCGTGCGACCCGGCGGTGGCGCCTGCACGGACAGTCCTGCTGGCTCGGGTCGGGGGATCCGCGCGACCAGGCGCGGCTCGACCCGCTCGGCCGGCGCGGCCTCGATGACGGCAGGGCGCGACACAGGCTTGGCCGGCAGGCGCACGACCACGGGTGGGGGCAAAGCCGCTGCCAGGGATCCAGGAGCCGGACCGGGCGGCGTGAGGGGAACAGCGGGCGCGGGTTCAGCGCCGACCGGCGGCGCGACGACAACCTTGGCCGCGTCGTTGTCGAGACTGACGCCGTCGGCGCCGATTTCCTCTATGGCGCGTAGGTACTCGAGCGCCGCGGGACGCGACGGGTGATTCGGCGGGGCTGCCTCAAGAAAGCGCCAGTAATACTGCCGCGCTTTGCCGAGTTCCCCGAGCTTGCGGTAGCAGTTGGCGATATTCAGCAGGAACCCTGCGCGCGGAGAAGCCGCGTAGCCCGCCTCGAAGGCCTGTGCGGCCTCGCGGTACTTGCCCTCTTCCAGCAACTTCTCGCCCAGCTTGAACTGGCGGCGACCCTCTTCGTCGTTGGCGGCGGCCCCCTTGGCCGCAGCAGGGGCGACCCTCGCCTTCGGGGCCCCGTGCGCGGCCGGCGCCGGGCGCGCGATCACAACGATGATCGCCCCCATCGCACAAAGCCGCGTCAGCCGCCGAAGCATGTCCCCCTCTCGTCAGATCTGCGTCGCCGCTTTAGCCGCACCGCGTCCATCACTCCAGGAACCGATCTTGCCATTCGGGCGGCGCCGAAGGGCAGCTGTCGTACTTGCCCCACACGCGGTAGCGCAGGCGAGCGAACACCCGGTAGCCGGCGTCGCGGATGAACCGCGGTAGCAACAACAGGACGGCCAGAGCGGACCACGGCGGCGGCAGGTGCCGACACAGCGTCAGGGCGGCCGTCGACCGCGACAGCAACCGTTCGCCGGGTTGCTCGAAACCATCGACCACGTACATCGTGTCGAGATCGTGCCGCGTCTGACCGTGGCGGGCCAGCACCGTTGCGGCCACGTCGCCCTGTAGCGGGGCGAAACGAAAAACGCGGCGGGCGTCCCGCGCCGCCACAAAACGCACCAGCCCGTTGCAAAATCCACAGATCCCGTCGTAAAGGACAACCAAGGCCCGGGATGGAGATCTTGCGATCACACCGCGACAATAGCGGCTCGGCAGGCGCGCGGCCAGGTGCCGCGTCATGACAATCGCGATGCGCGGATGATTCGCCCCCAGTCCCACCGGAGACATGCACTTTGGCTACTGGCGACGGGTCGTGCGTTTCCGTGCGCCTGTTCCCGCGGCGACGTCGGTCGCGCCGTCTCTGCGCCGCACGACAACGAAGAAGGGCCCCGGTACCCCGGCACGTGTCGGGCACTGGGGCCGGACGAGGTGACAGGCCGGGCGCGCGCGGCGGGTCGACGGCCCGCTATCCGTTTCGTCGGCAACGGCGAGCGCATCGCCTTTGAGGACGATTTCGTCCTGCGCCGGGCTGACGGCGTGGCCGCCTACCAACTGGCGGTCGTCGACGACGACGGCGCCATGGCCATCGGTCAGGTGGTGCGCGGTAGCGATCTGCTGCGATCCACGCCCCGGCAGATTGCGATTTATCGCGCGCTCGATCTGCCTGTCCCCCGCTTCGCCCATGTGCCGCTGGTCCTGGCGCCTGGTGGCAAACGGCTGGCCAAGCGGACACGCCCGTCGTCGCTTGCCGAGCTGCGCGCCGCGGGCATGACGCCCGAGGAAATCATCGGGGCGCTGGCCGCGTCGGCGGGACTGGGCGACGTGGCAAGACCGGTCCGACCGCGCGATTTGATCAAGGGATTCGCATTGCCACGCGTCCACCGCGAGCCGGTCGCGTTGCGACTGCCGCGCTAGCGGCCGGGCCGTCGGAAAGACAGCGTTTGTTGTCACCCGTCGCGCGGATCTGGCACGATCTCGCCCGGTGGAGACTTCGACCGCGCACCCGTGGTTCGAAACGCTCCGGGGATTGGGCGTGACTTTACCCGGGCATCGCCGGGTCTTGCTCGTCGACGACGAGGCGGACAATCTGGATGTCCTGCGCCTGCTACTGGACGAGGAATACGAAATTCACGTCGCCACCAACGGGCACGAGGCGCTGGCGACGCTGGAGCGCGTGGGCGAGTTCGGGGTGATCATCAGCGATCAGCGAATGCGGGGCATGACGGGGGTCGCGTTGCTGACCGAGTTTTCGCGCCGCGCCCCCGACACCGTGCGCATGATTCTGACCGCGTATTCCGACGTCGAGCCCATCGTCGCCGCGGTGAACGAGGGCAGCGTGTACCGCTTCTTCCTCAAACCGTGGAATCCGCATGAGATGCGCGCGGCGGTCGCGGACGGACTGTGGCTGTACCAGTCACGCGCGGCCCTGGAACGTCTGGTCGATCTGCAGGGCGAGCGCAAAAAGGCGCTGTCAGAAACGGTCGAACGCCTGCGCCGCACCGAGGCCGAACTGGTCGCCTCGGAGCGTATGACCACCATGGGGCGTCTGACGTCGGGGATCACCCACAACATCAGGAACAGTCTGACCGTGATGATGAACCTGCTGGAGATGGTGCAGCAGCAACCGACTGAAACGTCTGTGCTGTGGGCGGCGCAGAAGGCGTTCCGGAAACTTGGGGCCCTCATCAATCTGGTCGGCGACATCAATTCACTGGCCCGGGGCGAGTTGCACAAGGTCGTGCGCCTGCCGGTTGAAGTGGGCCCATTCGTCGAGCAGTTGCTGCGCCTGTTTCGGCTGGAGCCACAGGGGCATTCCCGCCCCGTGCAAGTGACCATCGCCGCCGGTGCCCGCGTGCTGGCGATGGATCCGACCAAAGTCAGACAGGCCACAATGGCCCTGCTGCGCAACGCCGCTCAAGCCAGCCCCGAAGGCGCGGGGATCGAACTGGGCATCACGGCGGACGCCCCGACAAACACCGCCATCTTCGAGGTTCGCGACAACGGTGGCGGCATGGACGCTTCCACGGTGACCCGCGCGGCACAGCCCTTCTTCAGCGCGTTCGAGCCACGCGGCCTGGGACTGGGATTGGAAATCGCGCGCGTCGTCGCCGAAGGGCACGGTGGACGCCTGGAACTGCTGTCGGCGCCAGGCAGCGGCACGATTGCCCGCCTGCATCTCACCGCGATCGATCCCCTGGCGGACAATCCGTGAGCGCCAACGACGCGCGCGCCGCCGTGGGGGCGTACCTGGCGGCCGCCCCCCTGCCTTTCAGTGTCCTGCTGGCACCGGCGGCCGCCCCGGTATGCGCGGAGGCGCTGGCGCTGCGGGGCGCCCCGCAAGGAATGTCGGTGCGGACGTTCGAGGTGGGTCGGACGATTCTGGACGGGCCCACCATCGTGGTGCTGGCCCCGGAAGATTTGCACGGGCCGCATCGGGAGGCCCTGGCCAGGCTGGCCCGCGCGGCGCTGCCCGGACGATCCATTCTGGTCGGCGGCGGGCAAGACCGCGACATTCTGCTGCACGCTATCAACAACTGGCGCGTGTACCGGGTCGTGCCGACGAGAACCCTGCCGTCGGGTTTGCTGGATGCGCTTCAAAAGACCTACGAGGCCATGCAGGTCGAACACGGCCTCGAACGCGCGGCAACGGCCCTGCGCGAGGAGAACGCCCGTCTGGAGGCTGCCCTCGCCACCCTCGAGGAAACACAGGGCGAGCTTCTACACGCCGAACGACTGGCGACGCTCGGCCGGGTGACCAGCGGCCTCATCCCGGTCATTGCGGGGTATCTGGGCGACTTGGAGGAATTTCGAACTGTGATGGGGTCGCGGCTCGGCACCACGGATCCCAGTATCGCCGAGCTGTTGGGATACGCGTTCACGGGAGTGCGAACGCTGAACGCAATGCTCGATGAGATTCGTGGTTTCGCCGAAAGCCGGCCCGAGTCTTATCGATGGGAGCGGGAGGATCTCGACCCGCTGGTGAACTTCGCGGTGTCCTTCGGCCGCTTCGATCCCCTGAGCCAGCAGCGCGTGCTGCACGCGGACCTGCGTTCGGGCGCACAGATTCGGGGCGACTGTAATCGCCTGTACCAGGTCCTGATCAACCTGTTGCGCAACGCCTTTCAGGCGACCGGCACCGGCGGACGCATTGACGTGCGCACCTACGTCGAAGGCGCCGATGCGGTGATCGAGGTCGCCAATCAGGGCGATCCCATCCCTGCCGAGGTCCAGGCGCGGCTGTTCCAGCCGTTCTTCACCACCAAGGGCGACCGGGGTATCGGCCTTGGGCTATCCCTGTGTCGGGCCACGATCGAGCGCCACGGCGGCACCATAACCTGCACCAGCGCCCCGGGCCTGCCGACCTGCTTCCGCATCCGCCTGCCGACCGCGCAAGAAATTGATGCCGCCTGATTCGGCGCCTAGACTTCCCGCCGCATGGAAGAGGGCGATTCGCAGTTCTGGCAGGAGGTGGTCGACGGACTCGGCATCCCCCTGCCCGCGCCCGGGCCTGTTCTTCTCATCGATGACGACCCGGAGAACCTGAGCGTCCTCGGGGCCGTGCTCGACGACGATCACGAGGTCCACCTGGCCGCCAGCGGGCCCCAGGCGCTGGCGATGCTGGAACGATTGGGTGATGTCTCCGTTGTCCTCAGCGACCAACGCATGCCCGAGATGACGGGGCTTGAGGTTCTCGCGCAGTTCGCCCGCCGCGCGCCAGAGACGGTTCGCATGCTTGTGACCGCGTACTCGGATGTGGAACCCGTCGTCGCCGCCGTCAACCAGGGGCTGGTCCATGCGTTCTTCCTCAAGCCCTGGGATCGCCACGAGGTGCGTGCCGCTGTCGCGGATGCCATCGGCCAGCACCGGGCTCGTTCCGCGCTCCACACCCTGCTGCACACGCTGGTCGGCAAGCGCGAGGATCTTGCCCGGACGCAAGTCGAGCTCGAACGCGCGCAAGACCGTCTGCTCGGCGCAGAACGCGTCAACACGCTGGGACGCTTCACGACCGGCGTTTCCCACAGCGTGTGCAACAGCCTGGCCCTCATGTCCAGTCTGATGACCTTCGTTCGAAAGAAGCCGCTTGGCCCCAACGCGGTCGCCACCGTCGAGCACGCCACCACTATTCTTGAGTCACTGTTGCCGGTGATTGCTGACGTGCAGACCTTCTGCCGGGGCGAACTGGGACAGATCCACCGTTCGACCGTCGAGCCGCACGGCTTTCTTGAACGGGTGCGTGGCGCCTTCGCAGGCACGTCCCTTGGGCGTGGGCGCCGCCTGAACACGTCGGTGGACGGCAACGTGGCCTCTGTCGTCATCGATGCCGGGCGCGTGCAGCAGGCGCTGATTGCGGTGCTCGCGCACGCCGCGGACGCCAGCGACCATGACAGACCCCTTGCCCTGCATCTGCGGCGCGGGGCAGACAACGGCTGCCGGTTCGAAATCACCTACGGCCCGGCATTTCGTTCGGACGCCAGCCGCGCCGCCGACGACGATAACGAATCCGTCACGCCCGGCCTCGGTTTCGGCATCGAAATGGCGCGAGAGATTGCCCTTGCCCACGGCGGCCGCCTGGAACTGGGCGCGCAGGTGACCCACGAGGCGCGCACGTCGCTGTGGCTGGGGCCGGCCGCCCCTAATCAGGATCGCAGGTGAAAGATCTCGGCGGGATCATCGACAATTTCCTGCTGCGGCGGCCAATCCCGTTCGTCGTGTTCGTCGCACCCGCGGCGGAAAAGATGGGCGCCGCTGCCCGGGCCGCAAGCGCCGACGGACAGATCGAGGTCCGCGCGTTTGATGCGGCCAAGGCGCAGCCACCGTCGTCACCCAACATCCTGGTTCTTGCCCCGAAAGATCTCGTATCGGGCGACACCACGCGCGCGCTTCTGGCCCATGCGCGCGCCGCGCGGCCGGCACGTCCGGTGCTGTTCGGCGGCGCACGCAATCGCGACGTCCTGGTCGACGCCATCAACACATGGCGCGTCTTCCGCGTCGTCCCCGAACAAACACCCGAGGTGCTGCGCGACGCCCTGACCCAGGCTTACCAGGCCATGTGCGTCGAGCTGACCCTGAAGCGCCTGGGCGGCGACCTCGTCGACGAGACGACGCAGCTTGAGCAGACGCTCGCCAACCTGCGCGCCACCCAGCAAAGGGTCATCGAGCTTGAACGCGGCAATGTCCTCGGGCGCGCGGCCAGCAGCCTGATGCCGGTCATCACGTCACACCTCAATGCGCTGGAAACCTTCAAGGTGATCGCATCGGCCAGTTTGCACCGCGACGATCCCGAGCTGCGCGATATGTTGACCTCCGCGTTCGAGGGCGTTGCGGCCCTGCGCACCATGCTTGAGGATCTGCTGACGTACGCAGAAAGCACCCCCGCACCTGGCAATCCAGCGGTGGTCAATCTCGACGAGACGGTGGCATCGGCGCTGGCTTTCGGTCGCTTCGATCCCTTGGCCAACGGCCGGCCGGTTCAGACCACGCTGCAATCGGGGATCGCTGTTCTCTTCGATCGCGATCGCCTGCGACAGGTCGTGTTGAACCTGCTGCGAAGCGCGTACCAGATCGCGGCGCCGAAGGAACCGCTGACGGTGCGCACCCTGAAGAAGGGCCAGGACGGCGTGCTGGAGGTCGAAAGCAACGGCGCGCCGATCTCCGAGGACGCCCGCGCCCAGCTCTTCGATCCCGCGTTCAGGCTCGGGGGCGACGCGGGCCTGGGCCTGTCGCCCTGCCGCCTGATGGTCGAACGCTACGGTGGCTCGATAAGCTGTATCAACGTTCCGGGTCGTGGCCCCTGCTTCCGGGTGCGGCTGCCCCGGGCGCCGTCGTAGCCACGTCGGGCAAAGGGGCAAAAAAAACCGGCGCTAGTCGTTGGAACACGACAGGCGCCGGTGTTGTCTTCCAGAAGGAAGGAAGTCGCGGCTAGTTCCCGCGCTTCGCCTCCCACGGCCTCGACTGATCCTGCCCGCCGAAATTCGACGTCTGTGTCCCCTTGATCAGGGTCCCGTCGAACTTACCAACGTAGCTGGCGACCATCTTCGTGCCGTTGCGATCGCGCTCGACCTTGAAGGACACAGCGCCGTCCTTGGCCGTCTTGCCTTCCGAAATGGCCGTGTCGCCATTGCGGCCGGAGATCGTGCCGGTCAGCTTCTCCCCTTCAACCTTGAGCGTCAGCTTGGACTCGCGAACCGCGCCGTCGCGACCTTCCATGGACCAGGTCCAGGTGCCGTTCAGGTCGGCCTTGGCGGCCCCCTTCTTGGCGTCGCCCTTGGTGTCGCCTTTGGCCTCGCCCTTTTCGGCCGGCTTCTTGTCAGCGGTAGGGGCGGCGTTGGCACGTCCGCCCAATGTCACAGCAACCATCACTACGAAAAGACCTCTCAACATGGGAACCTCCTCTTCGGGGTCATCAGACCCGCAAGACAGCTATAGGTTAGAGATAGGTTAGTGTCACGCCTTCTCCTGGAGGATTTCCCATGCGTTTTGGCTCTGGCCGTTCGACCCTCGCCCTGTTGGCTTCGTGGCTGTTGCCGCGGCTCGCCGCCGCCGAGGCGCCGTCCAAAACCATTGCGGCCCCGCCTGTGCGACCGCCCACTCCCACCGCTCGCTCCGTCGTGACGACTGTCACGCCACCGCTGGCCATTCGCACCGTCGAGGGGATCACCGAGTACCGTCTGGACAACGGCCTGCAGGTCTTGTTGTTTCCGGACCAGTCCAAAGCGACGGTCACGGTCAACATTACGTACTTCGTGGGCTCGCGCCACGAGGGCTATGGCGAATCCGGGATGGCCCATTTGCTCGAACACATGGTGTTCAAGGGCACACCCACGCATCCCGAGATCTGGAAGACGCTGCAAACCCACGGCGCCAACTTCAACGGCACGACCTGGTTCGACCGAACGAACTACTACGAAGAACTGCCCGCCACCGCCGACAATCTCGACTTCGCGTTGCGACTCGAAGCCGACCGCATGGTGAACAGCCATATCGCGGCCGACGATCTCGCGAAGGAATTCTCGGTCGTGCGCAACGAGTTCGAATCCGGCGAAAACAGCCCCGGACGCGTGCTGGACGACAAGATGCTGTCGGTCGCGTTCCAGTGGCACAACTACGGCAAGACCACCATCGGATCGCGCGCGGACATCGAACGGGTGCCAGCCGACAATCTGCGCGCTTTTTACAAGAAGCACTACCAGCCCGACAACGCGATGCTGATCGTGGCCGGCAAGTTCGATCCCAAGGCGACGCTGGCGCTGATCACGCAGTACTTCGGCACCATTGCCCGCCCCACGCGCAAGCTGACCGCGACCTGGACGCAAGAGCCCATACAGGACGGCGAGCGCAGCGTGACCTTGCGACGCACGGGCGACGTGGCGCTGGTTGGACTGCTGTATCACGGCGCGGCCGGGGCCGACCCCGACTGGATCGCCGAGGACGCGCTGATGGACATCCTGACCAACAAGCCCGCCGGACGTCTGTACAAGGCGCTGGTCGAAAAGGGCCTGGCCACCGAGGTCAGCGGCTACATTTATCCCCTGGCGGAACCTGGCGTGATGATTCTGGGCGCCAAGGTCGGCACCCGCGGGACACCCGAAAAGGTCCGCGAGGTCATGACGACCGTCGTCGAGGGAATCGCCGCCAGCAAAGGCACCGCCATCACCGACGACGAGTTGGAACGTTGGCGCGCGAAGGCCGCAAAGGAATTCGAGCTGGCACTGACCGAGACGGCCACCGTGGGCGTCTCACTGTCCGACTGGGCGGCGATGGGCGACTGGCGGCTGTTCTTCCTGACGCGCGACCGGGCAAAGACCTTGACGACCGCGGATCTCAAGCGGGTCGCGGGCAAGTTCCTGAAACAATCGAACCGCACGGTTGGGCTGTTCTTGCCGACGGCCACTCCGGATCGCGCGGCGTTGGCTGAATTGCCCGATGTGGCGGCGATGATGAAGGGCTTCAAGGGCGGCGCCGCCGTAGCAGCCGGCGAGACCTTTGCTGCCACCATCGAAAACGTGGAGAAGCGCACCACCCGAAGCGAGCTGCCGGGCGGCCTGAAGCTGGCGCTGTTGCCCAAGAAGACCAAGGGCGGCGCCGTGAAAGTGGCTCTGACGTTGCGCTACGGACGCGAGGCCGACTTGCGGGGCCAGGTCTCGGCCTCGGAAATCATCACGCAGATGCTGCTTCGTGGAACAAAGAAGCACACCTTCCAGCAGCTAAAGGACCAGTTCGATCGCCTGAAGGCCGAGATCAGCTTCAGCGACGGGCGGATGTCGGTCAATCCGGCCGGCGTGGCCAGCGTACGCATCAAGGCGATGCGCGAAAATCTGCCGGCGGTCCTGACCTTGCTGGCCGAGGTGCTGCGCGAGCCCGCCTTTCCGAAGGCCGAATTCGAAACCCTGCGCAAAGAAGCCCTGTCGCAGCTTGAGGAAAAGCTACAAGATCCCCCAGCCAACGCCTTCAAGGTGATGCTGCAGAAACTGTTCCCGGCGCCCAAGGACGATCCGCGCTACATCCCCACCATCAAGGAAGGCATCGAACGCCTCAAGCAACTGCGCCTGGCGGACGTGGCCAAGTTGCACAAGGATCTGTGGGGCACAAGCCACGCGCAGCTGGCCATCGTCGGGGATTTCGACGCCGCCGCGACCAAGGCGCTAATCACAAAAACGCTGGGCGACTGGAAATCGCCGAAACCGTACGAACGAATCGTTCGCCCGTTTTTGGCCCTGCCGCCGTCCGACAACGTCATCAACACGCCTGACAAGCAGATGGCATTCGTCGGAGTGGCGCACCCGCTGGAACTGCGCGACGACGATCCTGACTACCCGGCGCTGCTGATGATGAACTACATCCTGGGAGGCAGCGCAGATTCACGTCTGTTCAATCGCATTCGGCAAAAGGAAGGTCTGTCCTACGGAACGTTCTCGGGCCTCAACGCTTTCCCGCTTGAACGCAACGGGTATTTCTTCGCTGGCGCCATCTGCGCGCCTGCCAATGCCGACCGGGCCATGGCCGTCATGCTGGAGGAGCTGAACAAGCTTCTGAAAGAAGGTGCCGGCGTGCAGGAGATTGCGGATGCCAAAAAGAGCTACGCCCAGGGCTGGGATTCCAACATGGCCGAGGATGAATTCCTCGTCGGTGAGCTCGTGCAGGGCCTATATCTCGGCCGCACCTTCGCCTACTGGAAGGACATCAACGACAAGATCCAGAAGCTGACCGCGGCTGATGTCACCGCGGCCGCGCGCCGGTACATCCAGCCGGCCAAGCTATCCAAGGTGAAGGCTGGCGATCTCAAGCCGGCGGCGGAATCAGCACCGCCGCCAGTGCGGAAGCCGTCCCCGCGATGATGAACACCGGCGGATAGCCCGCGGCGTCCGCCAGGGCACCAAACAGCGGCACGAAGGCCGAGCCCGCCGCAAAAGCGCCGCTCATCAGCATCAGGGGCTGCGCACGCTGCCCCGACCGCGAATCGACCGCCAGGGCCATGACCGCGGGATAAAAGAACCCATGGGCGATCCCGAACGAGCCGCCCACGACGGCCAGCCAACCCGGCCTCAGAGCCGCCGTCGAGGCCACGACGAGGCCCGACAGCACAAGGGCCATTCGGGCACTTCGCTGGTGACCAGCGCGATCCATCAGCCGCCCGGCAGCCAGGCGAATCCCCAGCGCGCCGACGCTATACGCGATGAAGAAACCACTGACGTTGCGCATGCCCAGCGCCAGCGCGAAAGGCTGGTGGAAGGTGAAGATCACGCCGAAGCCCAGGCCCGAAACCAGGCCGACGACCAGCAACCGTTGATAGCGCGGGCGGCGCAACAGGGCCTGAATGCTTTGTGTCGGCTGCGCGGCGGCGCTGCGGTCGGCCGACGGTTCAACCAGCCGCCGGCCCAACGCCCACGCGACGACCGCGATGATGGCGCTGGCGGCAAAAACCGGTCGATAGCCGACCCTGTCGATCAAAGGTTCTGCCAGCGCCGGGGCCAGCGCGTTGGTCAGGATGTTGGCGCTGCCGTACACCCCGATGGCTTCGGCCATGCGATCAGCAGGCGTGATCATCGTGGCCAGCGTCATCCCGGCGCTGAAGACCATGTTCCAGGCCAGGCCATGCATCGACCGCGACAGCAGCGCCAGCGGTCCCACCGTCGTCACCAGTACAAAACCCAGGGCGCCGACGCCCAGGGCCAAGTTTCCGGCCATGATCGATCGCCGACAGCCGTAGCGGCTCACCCAGGCACCCGCGAACGGCACCGCCACCACACTGGCTGCGCCGAACATCGACGACACGAGACCAATTTCGAAGGCGCCAGCGGCAAGCTCGGTCTTCAAGAACTTCGGTAGCAGCAGGAAGATCGACAGCGAAAATCCGAACGCCACCATCATCGCCAGCAACGCCACGAAAGGCGGCGTGTACAGGGGCTGCCGATCAGACGCCGGCGTCAACGTGTCGTCGCCCCGGACACGACGCCGTACAACTTGCCGCTCACCCTGGCGTAGATAGCATTTTCCATGGATGGGAGATACTTGACCCGTGGCCGCCGCAGCCATCATTCACGTCGACATGGACGCCTTCTACGCGTCGGTCGAGCAGCGCGACCACCCCGAGTTGCGAGGGCGCCCGGTGATCGTCGGTGGCCACCCAACCCGCGGGGTGGTGCTGGCCGCGTCCTACGAGGTGCGCCCGTTCGGGGTCCGCAGTGCTATGTCGATGGTTCAGGCCCGGCGTCTCGCGCCCAACGCCGTCGTTGTACCGCCCCGCTTCGACGCCTACAGCGCGGCCAGCAACGAGATCTTCGCCATCTTCGCGGCGGTGACGCCACTTGTGGAACCGCTGTCCTTGGACGAGGCCTTCCTCGATGTGACAGGCTCGACGACTCTTTTCGGCCCACCATCCGCAATCGCAACGAACATCCGGCGACGCATCGCCGAGGAGGTTGGTCTGCCCGCCTCCGCCGGAATCGCCAGCGTGAAATTCGTGGCCAAGATGGCCTCCGACCTGGCCAAGCCCAACGGCCAGAGGGAGATCGCGGCGTCAGAAATAGGCGCCTTCCTCGCGCCCCTGCCCGTTCACCGCTTGTGGGGCGTGGGCCCGAAGACCGAGGCGGCCCTCCATGCGCTGGGCCTGCGCACCATCGGCGATATCGCATCACAGGATCCGAAACGCATAGAACGCCACGTCTCCGGGGCGCGCGATCTGTGGACACTGGCCCAGGGCATCGACCCGCGCCCGGTCGTGCCGGATCGCGCCGCCAAGAGCATTGGCGCCGAGGAAACTTTCGGCGAAGATCTCCGCGGTGCCGACGCCGTGCGCCCGCACATCCAGGGCCAGGCCCTGCGTGTGGGTCGCCGCCTTCGCCAGGCGGGCATCAAGACACGCGTCGTCCAGCTCAAGGTCAAATTCGACGATTTCTCGCTCATCACGCGGCAGCAGACGCTGGAACCACCGACCGACGACGGACAGACCCTGTACCGCGTGGCCATGGAACTTCTGACCGTGGCGGCGCCGAACAAGAAAATCAGACTGACTGGTGTGTCCGCACAGGCTCTGACCGGCCCGCAGCCCCAACTCGCGTTGTTCGCGCCACCGCCAAGCCGTCCCGACCGTCTGAACGCGGCGCTTGACCGCATCGCCGAAAGATTTGGCGGCGACGCGGTGGTGCCGGCCGACGTTCGCAATCAGCGACGCCGGGACGACGCGGACGATTCGTGAAGGTCAGGGGCTACCGCTGTCGGCGGCAGGACCGTTGAACTTCGCCTCCAGCCAGGCCCAACGATCCTTGATCCACTGCCGCATGTAGACCACCTCACCGTCGAACGTGGTGAAATCGGTTCGATCCGCCCAGCGTGTGAACGTCAGATAATGCGGCCGCCACTTCTTCTCGTCGCGCCGGGCGCTGGGCGCAATTTCCGCAATCATGCCCTCGTACAGCGCCAGGATCGTGGCGACACGGATCTCGTTCTGCACGACGGCCCGGTACCGCGCCCGGGTGGCGGGGCCCAGCACCTCATCGTGCATCAACCGGTCGAACAGCACGTTCCACGCGGGCGCAATTTCGTCCGGATCGCCCGTCGGGGGCTCGCGTGTGGTGTTCCAGTTCTGCCCGAAGGATGCATTGAAATCCCAGGGAACGACCCGCCACAATCCCTGCTGCGGGTCGTGATAGTGGAACGAATTCTTGCCGAAACTGTCCGTACCCAGGACGGCGGTCGTCATGATGACCCAGGCGCGGTAGTCACCGAGATCCAGCCGCCCCCTGACGTTGCTCTGAAAGTCGCCGGGCTGTGAATTCGCAACGAAGCCGACCATGTCCTTGAGATCGTCGTAGGCGCCCGGTTGCCCGTCCGCCGGGACGCCCTCGGTCTTGAGGTAACCCTCTGCCAGGTCCGGCTTGGCGGCGAAGTTCGCGGCGTGGGTCAGCGCCTTGTACAGATTCCCGTCCTTGGCCAGGCCGCTGTCCTCCATGAGGTTGCCGTCAATCCAGTCGGTCACTTCATAAAGGCCGATATATTGCCCGTTGCCGAACAGCACCGCACTGAACGACTGCATCTTGACGGGCCCCGGCGTGACGCGGTTCCACACCTCGTACGCCATCCGGTGGCGCACGTAGCTGTTGTCGTCGAAGGTCGTGGTGATGGCAACCTTGCGCTTCAGCCGAAAACCGTGCGCGGGCTCATCGAAGCGGTCGTCCTTCGAAAACTTCAAGGTGAAGCTCTTCTTCAAATAATCCAGCGACGAATGCCCCCGGAACTTGCCCTGGCCCTTGTAGACGTGCCCGCGGAAGGTCACGCGAACGTCGGTGTACGTTTCGATGTTGAAGGCGGGCGACGTCGCCAGATTGATGACCGGCACGCCAAACTCCTCGGGGTAGTCGACGAACGAGACGACCGGGGCGTTGTCGGGATCGTTATACCTATCCGCTACACCTATTTTGATGGTCGCCCTTTCGCCGGTTCCGGCCACCGTCAGGACGAGGTTGTACACCGCTGCCTGATCCAGACCGGGCGTCCAGTCGAACAGGCCCGTCTCAGAATCGTAAACCGCGCCCGCCGGCAAGCTGTCGAACGAAAAACCATCTGGGCCCAGTTTCAGCCCCGAGGCACACGACACGGCAAAGGTCAGTCGGTCCCCCTCCTCCAGCCAGTACGGCCCACCGGCGATCGGCTGGCAAGGCGCCTCGGCATCCGGCATTGCCGCTGGCTCGGACCCGCCGGCGTCCCCCTCAGGCGTGCCCCGCCCCAATCCGGTGCCGTGGCATCCGGCAAGCGGGCAAAGAATCGCAACTTGCGCAATGCGGCGCACCAGACGCATGAGGTCCATGATGCCGTGCACGTCATCGGAAGTACCGGGCGACAAGTGAAGGAAGGGGATTTCCACGCCTTGCCCTTCCATTCGTGGTCTACACTGCCGTCGCCTCCGGGGGCAGCCCTCACGACAAAGGACACGCCATGAGCAATCCGTTGTTCGCCACAAAATCCCTAGATCAGCTTCAGGCCGACGCTGACTCGGCCCACGGCCTGCGCCGCACACTAACCGCCCTGGACCTCACGTTGCTGGGCGTGGGCGCCATCATCGGCACCGGCATCTTCGTGTTGACCGGACGCGCCGCCGCCGCGAACGCCGGCCCGGCCGTCGCCCTGTCTTTCGTCATCGCCGGCATCGCCTCGGTATTCGCGGGGCTGTGCTACGCCGAGATGGCCTCGATGATTCCCATCGCCGGCAGCGCGTACACCTACGCCTACGCCACCATGGGCGAGCTGGTCGCCTGGATCATCGGCTGGGACTTGATCCTCGAATACCTGGTCGGCGCCGCCACGGTCAGCGTCGGCTGGTCCGGTTACGTCGTCGCATTCGTCAAACACGCCACCGGCATCGATCTGCCGCCGGCCTGGACCACCGCCCCGGTTATCTGGAGCGAAGCTACCCACCAGATGCAATGGACCGGCGCCATCATCAACGTCCCCGCGATGTTGGTCACGCTGGCGGTCACCGCCGTGCTGGTCGTGGGCATCAAGGAATCGGCGCGCTTCAACTCGATCATCGTGTTCGTGAAGCTGGCCGTCGTCCTGATGTTCATCGCCTTCGCCGCACCCTACGTGCGCACCGAGAACTGGCACCCGTTCATTCCCGAGAACACGGGCGTCTTCGGCAAGTTCGGTTTCTCCGGCGTCATGCAGGGCGCGACCATGGTGTTCTTCGCCTACATCGGCTTCGACGCCGTCTCGACCGCCGCGCAGGAAGCCAAGAACCCACAGCGGGATCTGCCCATCGGGATCCTCGGCTCACTGGCCGTGTGTACCGTCCTTTATATCGTGGTGTCTCTGATCCTGACGGGCGTCGTTTCTTACACCAAGCTATCGGTCCCCCACCCGATCGCCGTCGGCATCGCCGTCACCGGCAAGCGCTGGCTGGAAACCGTCGTCGAGATCGGCGCCGTGGCCGGACTGTCGTCGGTCATGCTGGTGATGCTTCTGGGCCAACCGCGGATCTTTTTCTCCATGGCGCACGATGGCCTGTTCTCGCCGGTCGCGGCCAGGATTCACCCTCGTTTCGGCACGCCCTACGTAACCACCATCATCACAGGCGTCGTATGCGCCGTCGCCGGGGGCCTCCTGCCCATCGACATCCTGGGCGAACTGACCAGCATCGGCACCCTGTTCGCCTTCGTCCTGGTCAGCGTCGGCGTCATGATCCTGCGCCTCAAGCGCCCCGACGCGCCCCGCGCCTTCAAGGTCCCGGGCGGCCCCTACCTGGTACCGATTGGCGGCGTCGTCACCTCGGGCGCCCTGATGTACACAGCCACGACACACACCCTGATCCGGCTGTTCGTGTGGATGGCCATCGGGCTTGTCATCTACGCGGCCTACGGGCGCAAGCATTCCAAGCTGCGCGCCAGCAACGCGCGGTAGTTACGCTACAGGCACCCGACGCGCCATAGAAAAAGGCCCCGGGGGATTTCCCACCGGGGCCTTGATTGAAACCGGGACGAGCGCTTACTCGAGCTCGTTCGTGATGATGGGGGCCATCGAGCCCGTCACGTTCTGCGTGACGGCGTCGATGCCACCAATGCGGCTGAACGACGAGGCAATGCCGTCGCAGTCAAGGTCGCCCTGAGCCACGGCGGTAAACGCGGCATTCGTGCCCGTACCTGCCGCAGTGTACGACGCGATATAGTTGTGGGCGTCGGCCATCGAGAAGTTCAGGTGCACGAACGCCTTGGTTGCGTCGTTCCAGACCGTCCCGTTACCCGGGCACTTGGTGCAGCCGCACAGGGCGCCCTCGGTCGCGTTCGCGATCGGGAACTGCCGCGGGGCCGCGACCCCGGTTGGCAGGGTGTGGTCCGTCTCGTAGTAGGTGATCGAACCGGCCCACAGCTTCTCGATAATGCCGAAGGCCTCGGTGGTGCGGGACTTCTTCACGTACCGGGTGAAGGCCGGGATGGCGACCGCCGCCAAGATTCCGATGATCGCGACAACGATCATCAACTCCACGAGGGTGAAACCGCCGTCTTTCTTGCGCCCTTTGATCAACATTTTTGTATCCTCCTTGTTCCGTTCTTCGAGAGCGCCTTGCCCTCGCGATGAGGGGTAATTGCAG
This sequence comes from Myxococcales bacterium, assembly GCA_025350815.1. Taxonomy (GTDB): domain Bacteria; phylum Myxococcota_A; class Polyangia; order Fen-1088; family Fen-1088; genus JANXXE01. Next base: position 37,720 of record JANXXE010000194.1, read on the forward strand.
CCCCTGTGCCAGCGACACGGCCTCACGCCAGGCGACATCTCCCACTCGCGCAATGGCAATGATTCCGTCGAGAACAACCACGCCGCAGGCACCGTCGGAAAAATGACGGCGACGAAAATCGTCACCGAGGGCCAAATTCGCGCCGTCCCGACAAAAAACGTCAGCTCGGCCGGCGCGGGCGGAACGAGACCCCCGCCGTGTTACTGCCCGTCGTTCCAGATTCGCAGGGTGGGCGAATTGCTGCTGAGTCCCAGGATCATCGTGGAACCGGGGTATCCGATCGGGGGTGTCAGGCCGCAGGCGGCCAAACTGTAGAACCAAGGGGGGTTCGTCGCTGCGGCGGCCGGAACCAGCGCGGGACCGAAAGTTGCCGGGGGACCAGCGCCCGGAGGCCCCGAACCCGACCCGCCCGCATTTGTCAGGTATGTGCAGTAAAGAGACTTCTCCCGGGGCCGGAGGCCCACATCACGCCAACACTTCGGCCATGCGGCTGGATTGGCGATCGACCATGCCGTATGGGCCGAATCGAACTGGGCACTAGCCGGCGAAGTGGGCACGAACACCGTCGCCAATTCGTCGGCGCTGGGCATGGTGATCACGTTGTCCAGGCGCAGCGGCAGATAGGACGCAAACTCCGAGTAGTAGATGACTTCCTTGCTGGTCATTTCTGCCAGCATGGCGACGGCCTCGCCGATGCGCGCACGTCCCACATATTTCCTGTAACCGACGGTGGCGATGGCCGACAAGATCGAGACGATCGCGACGACAATCATCAATTCGACCAGGGTAAAGCCACCGTCTTTTCTTCCGACGCGAGTTAGCACACCCGCATTTTCCGCCGAAAATCACCGCTTCGCAATGAATGCGTTGCACGCACACCTACCGACAGGCAAACGACGACTAGTCGGGAGGATGTCGATCAGGTCCTGCATGTGCGCTGTCTTGTCGGCATAACGTTGTGGCGTTAAGCGGCGGGCGGGCAGCGCCCGTCGGTCTTCAACGCCGGTTAGCCGGCCTCATGCCGCCAAACCAAACCATAGCGCGATCGCTCGGTTCACTCGGACCATCGTCTCGTCACCCAAGCGACCGATTCTCCTGCCCACCTTGTCTCGCCTCACCGTCGTCATCTTGTCGATCATGATCTGCGAGACCGAACGGAGCCCGGTTTCCGATGATGGTTCAAGCGTCAGCCTGAACAGCGGCGCATCAATGATCGTACTGGTCACCGGCGCCACCGAGACGCTCGCATGCGTCTCGTTGAACAGATCGGACTGCACGACCAGGGCTGGACGAGGTTTCCCGTAGTCACCGGACAAGGCTACGACCACAACGTCGCCTCGCTTCACGCGGTCCAGCCCTCATCGTCGTGACCTGTCTCGATCCACTCGAGGACCTCACTGTCCGAACGCTTGTTCTTGGCAGCGGCGCGGCTCTGTCGCCGGCACTCCTCGGCGAAGCCGCGTGCCCGTGTATCCGGGATCCACAGCTGGACCAGCCGCAATCCGGACCGGCGCATCCGGTCTCGATAGCGCTGAACGTTCTTCCGTACAGCTGTGGCCTTCGACATGACATGTAATATGGCATGTCGGGATGACAGGCGCCATGGCAACCTGTTCGGCACGTCAG
>JANXXE010000193.1 GCA_025350815.1 Myxococcales bacterium
CTCGATCAGGCCCGCCGCATCCGCCGGGGTAATGGCGGTTGTGGCATCGAGGTATCCCATTCCCGCTGGCGCAAGGCGATTCGACATGAAACAAATGCCGGGCGTTGCAGGTGTGCAGGAACGCACGGGGGTCACCACACCACCACAAGTCTCGGTCGCCCAATTGACAGGTGCTGGCCACCAACGCATCGAATCGTAGTGCATCACGCTCGCGAAATCGTATGGCCCGTAGGCAGTCCGGTGCAGCGGATTATATCGCGCCGAGGCATTGCCAGCGAATTCGTCAAGCAGGGCCTGCTTGCTAGGTCGGTTGCAGACGCCTCCAGTTTGCCACGCGCAGAGCGGCTCGCCGCAGACCCCTTGCCCGAGACTCGCCGCTGCCGCGGGCGTGTTGACGGCAGCGCAAGCGTCGGCGGCCCGGACCACGACAAATCGATCGCGGTCGGGGCGTTGGTGATGGTGCGCCATCCCGAGAGCATGCCCGAGTTCGTGGCTCAGGCCGCCAAGACCCATGTTTCTCAGAGTGGCCTTTTCGTCATGAGGCGCTCCTGCCCCGACTCCAGTAGGGGCGGCCCCACCGCCGTTAAACGAGCCGGCCAGGCGAACACGGTGACCTTGTGCTGTTTGCGTGAACCGAATTCGATTCCCGGTCGCCGTGCTCCAGGCATTCATTGCGGCTACCATCTCGATGCGCTGACAAGCACCCCAATATGACGGGTCGTCTCCGGGCTTGTATCGCAAGATTCCGTCGGGCCACAGATTGGGCATGAAATCCCGGATCTCGGTCTCACACATGCCGGTCTTGGTACTGGGGCCTACCGGCATTTCATCCATCACAGGCATCGCACCTGGGACGGTGGGCCAGTCCGGAGCCGGGGAAAATAGGCCAGCGGCCACCTGACATTCGCTGCAGGTACCCTGCGAGAACGCGATGTTGTCGACTAGAGTCTTGGTCCCAATCATCCAGCTCGCGCCCATTGCCACGCGCAGTCGGATGGCGACGGTTGCTGGCGGCAGGATCACATCCAGTCGCTGGCGGCGCCAGGGGATCTGGCCGTCGGGAGGAAAGAAGGTCATCTCGCCGCCTGGCACAGTCAGGCTTGTCCCCATGTCATCGAAAGCCAGGACAGACAGCGAAAGGGACCCGAATTGGTAGGGTGCCTTCAAGAGCACGTCGGCTCTCAGGCAATGAAGACCCGGAACGTCCAGAAGGAACGGAGTCGTCGCCGCCGACGGAGTCGACGCCTCGTTGGGAGAAAACGCCCACGACCAGGTGGTCGGCTCACCGGGCCAGTCGGTCCGATCCCCATAGGCCTGATCCTGCGGATCATTGGCGGAGTAGACGTGGCCCGGTTCAAAATACTCACGCTGCGGCAGCGTGTTGTCTGCGGTCAGAAATTGATCGGGCGCGTTTCGAAAGGCTCCGGGGAAGATTTCAAAGTTGGAGTGGTGGCCCAATCTACGATTCTCGGTGTCTTCGCTGTTCTGAAGGCACGCATGGGCAACATCCCATCCGCACGTGTCGAACAGGTCGCTCGGGGCCGCGCAAGGGCCAGCCGTAACGGAGACGTCATCTAGAAACGAGACATCATTCCCAGGCATTCGAAGGTCGTTTGTAAAGCCAAAGCGCAGAGCGAGCGCGGTGACCGTCTGCCCGAACAGCAGGGTGCGTCGGACGACAGTCGTCCCGGGGCGCGCCGGGAGAACCTCCTCAGACACTCCGGCGGCCGACGGATGCACGAGGGGGCCGTAGATGCCGCGGTCCCAGTCGCCGCCCGTGTCCACGAAGTGACTGACGAGAAGCGGAGCGCGTCCCGAATCCCAGCGAACGCTGGCAGTCACACAGACCTGGCGATTTCCACCGGCGTCGAGGGCAGCGCTGGTAACGTCGATGTCTGGCGACTCGCCGCCGTTGCCAACTGCTTGCAGCGACAGATTTCCCATCGGCATGGGCACGGGAGCTGGCTCCCCGCGCAAAACCGGCGCCGCAGGGGGTACTACGGCGACCGCTGGGTCTCTTTGGAAAATGCCTCGCCAGCCGTGCTCCAGCGCGGGAGCTACCGGGGGCGAGAAGTCCGTCTGATAGGGCATGGCGCGACCGGCGGCGACCGCCGGGTCTTGGTAGTTTGCAGGGCAGTCTCCTCGCGTCACGCTGACCGAAGCCACCTTCGCCATTCCCGGGGACAAAGGCATCGGCTCGTTCGCTGCGCCCAGCCGCACCGACAAAGAGACCGCGCCGGCCGGGACTTCAACAACTGTTTGAACGTTCTGCCACGCCCCGTCCTGGGTCGAGCGAATCTCGGTCGGGGGCACCTCCTGGGCAACGCCACCTGACGAGTTGAAGATCGTCGCGGACATGGTCGGACGAAGCGATCCAGCACGAGCCCGGAATGCCAGGCAGTAGGAGTCCGGGACGGCGAATATGCGCGGCGACGTGACGACCGCCGCCGTTGATTGAAGGTCGAGAACGTGGTCCTCGGTTCCGTCCACCGACAGGACCGGTTGCTGGCCCGATGCATCCGTCCACGCCTTCACCAGCCCGTCCCAGTCCTCCCAGAAGGGCGCGCCGCACTGCTTGGTGACAGGGTTGCAGCCGTCATCGGTGCACGAGTTCATCGCGGCCGGAATCACCGAGCATTCCCCGGTGCTCGCTTCGCACTTGGCCGTCTCGCACTGACTTTGGGTAAGGCACCTTGTGGCGGCGTCCGCGCACAAGTCTGGGCACGCCCCCGCTGTTACCTTTACATCATCAAAATACGCTTCGTTGGTCCCGGGCTTGCCAGAGCCATTCCACAGCTCTGTCGTCAGCCTCATCTTCGTCCCGCTGGCGGGGACGGTGAAGGTCTTTTTATACTGATGCCAGCCGACCGCGTTGGAAGGTATCGGGGTGCCGTACGCTGCTGTGCCCATCCACCATTGCACCCCCGTCAGGGTACTGCCGGCCACGTCAAAAACTTCGTATCCAACGAACGGTTGGCCACCACCCACCCACTTCACCCGGGCACTGCCGCAGTATTGTCCCGGCGCAATCGCAAATTTCGGCGAGAAGTAGTCCCCGCCCCCGGTCACCCGCGTGATCTTGTGAACCGTCGGTCCGGCGGGCGCCGTGGCGTCCTGCGCCTCGGGCGCGCCCTCGCGGGCGGGTGACAGCCAGCCATTGATCGGGCCGTCCCAATCCTCGGTGAAATACGTCGCGACCGAATTGTCAGCGTTATACGTCTTGAAGTCGCACGCACCCCGGGTCAAGGCGGTGTCGTCCATGTACGTGGCACCGGGGTTGGGAAGGAAGTTCGGGACCAGGCCGTAGGCAAGGCCGAAGATAGAACCGTCCAGTGTCTGCACCGTCCACCGGACCGCCGGCGTCCCGGCCGGGATCTGCACGGTCTGCCGCAACGTCTTCCAGTCGTGCGTCGCCATTGGGTACTGAATTGCCCCCAAGGCCGAAGGGTCCGTATTGGGGTATGTCAGGTAGACGTAGTTCTCGAAGCCTCCGCCAGCGTTGTAGCGGTACAAGCTCAGCAAGGGCACGGGGCCGCCCGCGTATTTGATCCGGGTGCTGGCACAATATTCGCCTGGCTCGACGGCGATGAACGGCGACACATGGCTTTCCGGAGCCCCGGACATCTTCAGGACCTTGCCAGCGGTCGGGCCCGGAAGGCTGGGATCGTCGACGACAACGGGCGAATTGGTCCAGCCGAGTGGACCGTCCCAGGATTGGGAATACGGGCCCACGCACGCGTTGGCGACGGAAATCGTCTTGTCGCAGCTCAGGGGCGGATCACCATTGAAAATCAGAGTGTCCGTCCCCTTGCCCGCGAAATAGGGTCGACTGGCGCCAGCGGCGTCGTAATCAAAGTCGACCTGACAGGCGCGACTGACGCGAAACCCGTATTTCACCTCACTGCCTGCGGGGCGAATCGTCAGGTAGTTGGTGGGCAGGATGCGGAAATCCTTCACGGCCGCGACCGGAAAGATCACGCCTTCCCGCTGGGGCAGGTTGCCCACGACGAAGCCCACGTCGACCAGTGCGCGCGCGTCCACCTTGATGGCACAGCCGGCCATGTCGATCACGTCGACGCGGGCGCTGCCCGCTGACGCGCGCGTGGTCACCCCGCCCGTACCGGGGAGCATTCCCACATCGCCGCTGCGGCTGACCGAGAACCAGGTGTCCACGCCTTCATAGCCCGTCCCGCGCAGACCAAAGTTCCCGCCCGCTGGCAACGACACGACCCGCGTCGCGCCCGGCGCCACGCCCAGGTCCCCCCATAGATTCGTGACCGCGACCCAGTCTGTCGCCAGTTGCGCACCGGCGATCAGCGTGACGGGGAAGCCCACGACACGGATGGTCGGCGCCGCCCCGGACACGCCCGGCGTGATGACCACGGGTGCGCGCCTTCCCTGCGCCTTGTCCTCGGCTTCGCCGTCGTAGGTCAGCGTTCCGTCCAGCTTGACCCGCCAGGTGTACGGCGCATTCACGTACGGGCCCGCCATGAAATTGTAGTAGTCAGGCGGCAGGCGCAGGGTCATGTCCTTCGGCAAGACCGCCGCCCAGTTCTCATGACCCTTGATCGATCCCGCCAGTCCCACCGAGATCCCTGGAAGATCTGTCAACTGGCTGGCGTCAATGCGAACCGGGTGACCCGATATCACCAGGTTCTTTCCACCCTGGCCCTGAATCATCGACGCCGGGTAGCCGCTGTCGTAAGCGAAGTTCCCGTCATCGGTGACCGTGACGACGATGTCCGTCACCTTCCCTGAATTGATCTGAAGCTGGTACTGGCCGGGGTCCATGCTGCCCGCCCAGACCTTGGTGTTGTCGACAACGGCAACCGGGGTCGGGCCGCCTAGCAGCGAGTAGGACGTCACGCTCATCTGCGTGCCGTCAATGGTCAGCTTCAGCACCGCGCTGGTCGCCGTGGCCACATTGGAATAGGCGGAAGGCCCGGCCACATTTGTGGCGCGGACCCGGTAGTCATAGACCTTGTTCAGGGACAGCCCGCTGCCATCGATGAAGCTGACGGTCCCGGCGGGCACCGTCGCCAACGCCGCGAAGACGACCTTGTCCGCGGACCGTTCAATTTCGAATCCGCTTTCATTGATGGACGTATCTGTCCACGTCAGTTTGATGCGGGCCCCCGAGATCCCCGTGGCAACCAGGCCCGTGGGGGCGGCCGGGATACCTTCCTTTTCGCCCAGCAGTTCCAGCCCAAAGGTCAGGTCGGAACTGGTGGCAACCGATTGATGCACCTCCACCGCCAGGACGTTGGACTGGTTTGTCCCCGTCAGCAGTTTCGATGGCGAGACCGACACCGTCTCGAACGTCGCTTCGGGGATCCCATCCGCGATTGTGGCCGTCGCCAAAGTCGTCGATGCGACCGTACCGGCGGGCATGTTGCTGCGGTGAATCTCGACACCGTTCAGGTACACCACGGCGCCATCGTCGCGCTGCAGCCGCAGCAGCAGGTTCTTGTAGATGGCGGGATTGGCCACGGTGAACGCGCGGCGAAAATACGTCGTCAGAAATTTCGTATTGGCGTTGGGACCGAAACTCACCACCGTGGCCTCGTCGCCGTCCCCGTACCCAAGCTGCGCCAGCCCGGTCTTCCAGGTCGTGTCCGCGAATACCGTCGCCTTCCAGCCGGCCGCCGGGGGCACCCCTGTGTCCAGGTACTTCCAGTTGCCCGCCACGGGGGCCAACGTGTCAATCGCCAGCCCCGCGTTTTCGACCGTGCCCGTCAGTTCCAGGTCGAATGACACGTCCGAACTGGACGCGTTGACCTGGTGTATCTCGACCGCCACGACGTTGTTGCCCGTTACCAGCAGCGCCGGATCCAGCGCCGCCACCGCCGACCACGTCGTTTCCGCCAACCCATCGATCGTTGTGGACGCCAGGGTCGTGCCGGCGATCGTCCCCGTGGGAAGGTTGCTTCGGTTTACCTCGACGCCGTTCAAATACACCACCGCGCCGTCGTCCCGAATCAGCCGCAACGACAGGCTTTTCACCGCAGCGGCATTCGTTACGGTGAAGGTCCTACGAAAATAGCTGGTGATGAACTTGGCCGTGGATGCGGCCGGACACACGGACGCCGTCGTGCAGCGAATCTTGGTGGCCTCGTCTCCGTCGCCGTATCCAAGCTGGGCGGGGCCTTCTGCCCACGCTGCGTCCGCAAACGACAGCTTTCTCCAGTCCGCGGTCGAAATCGAAGCGTCGTCCTTGTACCGCCAGCGCGTGGCGCTTCCGGGCGCCACAAACGTCGTCCCCACCACCAGGGCCTGCCGCACTTCGGCAACGGCCGGCGGCGGCGACTCGGGATCCCTGGGCCCACAGCCCAGAAATCCCGGAACCAGGGCCAGAACCCCAAAAAACAAGGTCTGACGGGCGTTTCTGGGCCCATGGGTGACCGACGATGGGGGCAGCGGAGGCGCGTCTTGGACAGCCGGGAACCTTGTTCTTGCCATGTTCTTTGATCAGACGACTGCACCCTGACGATTTGTCGCAAAAAATCTTCCGCTGCGACGGGCGGCCGGGCAGCCAGCGGCCGCACGGCTTGACCATCCCCCCCCGTGATTCCCTTCCGGAACGCTGGGTGCGGGGCCGCTTCCTTGATAGGTTCAGCAACTTCCGTTGAGACCGTCACCGCCAAACCGCCGCGCCCCTGGTGTCTCCCTGGCACTGGGGATTGCCATGACCCTGGGGCCCGCGGGGGGCGTACGGGCCACCCAGGCCCCGGCCGTCCCCGCCGAGGCGGTCGCAACGGTGCCCCAGACGGGCCCGGTGACCGAGGAGGCCCTGCGGGCCTACGATCAGGGACACACCCACTACGACCTGGGCGAGTACCAGGCGGCGATCGAGCACTTTCGCCACGCCTACGAGCTGTCCCGCGCCCCCGCCCTGCTGTTCAACATCGCCCAGGCGCATCGGATGAACAAGGACTGCCCGCGCGCCCTGGACACCTACCGGACCTTCCTTCGCCTGACGGCCGACGAGACGCTGCGCCAGGAGGGTGAGGAACACGTGCGGCGACTGTCCATAGAATGTGGCAGCGCCGCGATCCCGGCGCCCGCGCCGACCATCCCCACGGTGGCACCGGTCCCGGCGCCCCGGCAGATCCCCCCGACGGCGCCAGTCCTGTCCGGCCCCACCGTGGTGTTATCCGCCCCACCCGCGCCCCGATCGCAGCGGGCCACCGACGGCGTGGTCGGCCTGGCCATCGGCGGCGCCGCGCTGGTCGGAGCGGGCGTCCTTTATGTGTGGAACGGTCGGCGCTACGAGCACTGGCGATCGGAGGACAACGCCCTGACGACGGTCGACGCCACCGGTGATCGCCAGAGCCAGGTCGACCGGCGTCAGGCCAACGACGATCGCTGGCGATCCGTGCAGCGTCTGGATCGGGTCACGGTCGGGCTGGCCCTGGGCGCCGCGGCCTCCCTGGTGACGGGCGGGGCCCTGCTTTATCTGGGCCGGCCGGCGGCGGGAGCCCGGCTGCGGGTGGCGGGCACCGGCCTGCTGCTGGAGAGCCGCTTCTAGCGGTGGTCAGCTAGAAAGGCAGCCTGGCAGCGGGCCGCAACGCCGGGGTCCGGCGCTTCATGGATCGGCACGTCCCCGCATCCAGGAACACCAGCGCGGTCGTGGAGACGCGGCCGGGCATGCCCCAGCCGGCGGCGTCGCTGAAGATGTCGAAGGTCTTCCAGCCAGTGAAGGCGGACGTTCCGTCGGACAGCCCACAGCGCACGCCCGTGGGGCCCCGCCCGCAAACGTCATCCTTGCCGTCGCCATCCATGTCCAGGAACTGGATACTGCCGGCCAGTCTGACCACCTTCCAGCCGCCGGCGTCGGTGAACTCCGGGGCCCAGCGGGTGGGGGTGGCGAAGGCCTTGCCGGTCGACAGCCCGCACCACAGACCGTCGACGCCGCGTCCACACACGTCCTGCTTGCCGTCGCCGTTCAGATCCGGGTACTGGATGGTCAGGAAGTGGCTGCCGTCGTTGGCCCAGGGCGTGGCCCCGCCGTCCGCGAACGCCGGCGCCCAGGGCAGGATCGGGCCGAACCCGTCCTTGCCGTTGGACAGGCCACACAGCAGGCCCTTGGTCCCCAGACCGCAGATGTCGGCCTTGCCGTCCCCATCCAGATCAGGAAACTGGATGGTCTCCCAGCGACCCGACTGATCGAAGCCTGCCGCGTCGGAAAAGGCCTTGCCGGCGTCCCACGATCCGAACAGCGGAAAGGTGACTCCGTCGGACAGCCCGCAGACGATCCCCTGGGGACCGCGCGCGCAGTGGTCGGCCCGGCCGTCGCCGTCGACGTCCGGAAACTGCAGGGTGGCCCAGTAGGACGGCGCCACATTGAACCCTGCCGCGTCGGAGGTACCCTCGACAAAGGCCCCGGTGTAGCTACCGAAATTGCGGCCCTGCGACAACGCGCAGATCGTCCCGGTCCCGGCGCGTCCGCAGACATCCGCCTTGCCGTCGCCGTCGATGTCGGGAAACTGCACCGACCCCCAGCCGGAGCGGGTGGAGCCCCACCCCTGCTCGTCGGCAAAGATGGTGTACAGCTGGGCAGCCCCCACCTCGAAGGAGGTGCCACCCTTTCCGTAGGTACAGGCCGGGCCATAGATGCTGCGCACGCAGACATCAATCTGCCCGTCGCCGTCGGCGTCCACATACTGGATGCCCGAGTAAAACTTCGCGTCGGAAAAGCCGTTTAGATCGGAGAAGGCGGGCGAGACGAACACGGTCGGCGATCCCAGATTCCCCGCGGCGTCGGCGCGCGCGCACGAGATCCCCGACGCGCCCCGCATGCACAGCGCGGGCACCGCCAGCTTGCATGCGGCGCACGCGGCGCCTTCCACCTTGAACCCGCTGTTGCAGGTCGGGGCCGTGCACGCGCGCGCCACGCACATCGAGGCGCCATTGGCCACCGCGCAGCTGCGGCCGCACAAGCCGCAACTGGCGCTGGCGTCCAGCGAGGCCTCGCAGCCGTCCTGGGGATTGGCGCTGCAGTGGGCAAATCCGGGCTTGCACCCGGCGGGGGGAACCACACAGCGGCCCTCCACGCAGGTCACCGCCGCGCCAGGGGCGACGTTGGCCAGGGCGGCGCAGTCGTTGCCGCAGCGGCCGCAGTTGGCGGGATCTTCGGGGCTGCCACACGGTCGCTCGGCCGGGACCAGGGCGTCGACTGGGCCATCGGGCGGGACTGCGCCGTCCGGCGGCGCCGGCTCAAGCACACAAAGTCCATCCTGACACCGGTAGAACGTCGGGCAGGCATTGGCGCAAGGAGCCCCCTGTCCCGTGAGGTAGCCCTGGCGACAGCCAGCGAACAGCGCGCACAGGGCCAGCAGGGCAGCCACGCCGGGCCGGCGATCTGGGCCGAGAAATGTGGAACTACGTGATTGCATGAAGAACACTACGGGCAACCGGGGCACGGCCCCGCGACAATCCGAAACAGGGACGGTCCCCCTGGCTTTTGCCCTCTCCTCTTAAGACCGGCCCTGACCAAACTGTCGCGGCGAAACCCGATTTGTTGTCAGCCTTTCTTATCATCCTTGAGTACCCTGTCGATCGAGACGGCCAGATCCCCGCGCACCAGACGCACCAGGCTGCGAAACTCGGACGGTGAGGGCTTGCGCCCCAGCGACAGCCGCTCGCGCACCCGATCGAAGACCTGCTCGCGCAGCACCACCAGCCAGCGCGCCGCCGTCGCCCGGTGGACGTGGTACAGGCCGCCGATGGCGTCGATGCCCAGGCCGTCGACGAAGTGCAGCCGCAGGATGGTCTTGTCGTGGGCGTCCAGCCCGGACAGCACGTCCTCCAGCGCCGACTGGAAGACCGGGCGCATGCCCTCCTTGTCCAGCAGCAGATCGGGGTCGGCGCCCAAAGCTTGCAGGCTGGCCAGAGCTTCGTCGTCATCGGCGGCGGGTGCCCGGTGCGCCTGGCTCAGGTCCAGCGCCATGCGCACCGCCACCACCCGCACCCACGCGTCCAGCGGAGCATCGCCCGCGAACGTCGCCAGCCCGGGATAGGCCCCCGTCAACAGCTTGATGCGCAACCCCTGCCGGAGATCGTCCAGCTCCGTGACGCCGAGATTGAACCGACGAACATGCAGGCGCACGCGGCCGAGAAAAATCTCCTCGAACACAGCGATGGCGCCGGGCAGCCCCTCGAGACAAGCGGCGGCCAGGTAGATCTCGTGGCCGCGGGCATCCAGCCCCCGGGCACTGACCGTCATGGCCGCCACGCGCGCCCCGAACCGGTCAAACGGCAGGCTGACGGTGGGATACGCCGCGGCGCCGGCCGTGGCCGCGGCCTGAAGTGCGCCCTCGTCGGGTGTCGTGGGTCCCATGGAAAACGGATGATAGTGTACTCCGCCTCGCTGCAATGAGTACCGCCCCGCCCGCAGCTCCGCGCCCACCCTGCCCCGGCGACACCGACATCGCGTCCTTCGTGTCGGGCGTGATTGATCCCGACAAGATCCCCGGGCTGGAGCAACACCTGGTCGACTGCCCGCGCTGTCACCGTCTCGTCGCGGAGCTGGCCCGCGACAGCATCGCCGATGACGCCGCCGACAACGGCGCCCCGCCCCCTCGGCAGACGATCCCGCAGCCGCAAACATTCGAGGCCCCCCGCACCCTGCAGGTCGGCGAGCGGGTCGGCAATCGCTACGACATCCGCCGCTTCATCGCCCGCGGCGGAATGGGCGAGGTCTACCTGGCCCACGACACGATTCTGGATGACGTGGTGGCCCTGAAGACCCTGCTGGTCACGTCCCTGGACGACGAGCGAGCCGCGGATCGCCTGAAGGAAGAAGTCCTGGTCGCCCGCCGGGTCAGCCACACCAACGTGTGCCGCCTGCTGGAGTTCGGGGTGCACCAGAAAACCGGCGGCAAGGGGCTACCGGCCCTGGTTCCGTACCTGACCATGGAGATGCTGCAGGGACAGACCCTGCGGGCGCGCTTGCAGGATCGGGGGCCCCTGTCGACCACCGACGCCTTGCCCGTCGTCGGGCAGATTCTGGACGCGCTGGCGGCCATCCATGCCGCGCGCATCGTCCACCGCGATCTCAAGTGCGAAAACGTCTTTCTGGTCCCGCTGCCCGATGGGGGCGAGCGCGTGGTGGTGACGGATCTGGGTCTGGCGCGCGAGCTGGCGACCGGGCGCCGCCGCTTCGAAACGGGTGGCGCGACGGTGGGAACGGTGGACTACATGGCACCCGAACAGATAGATGGTCAGCCGGCAGCGCCCACCTTCGACATCTACGCCCTGGGCGTGGTCCTGTTCCACATGATGACCGGGCGCATGCCCTTCGACGGCGGAACGGCGCTGTCGGCGGCGGCCCGGCGACTGACCGTCCCGGCGCCCCGGCTGGGGCAATTCGTCCCCGGGATCGATTCGCGCTGGGAGAACGTGATCGCGCGCTGCCTGGAACGCGATCCCGCGCGACGCTTTGCCAGCGTCGCCCAGATTCAGGCCGCCCTGGCGGAAACGATCCCCACGGCCGTACTGGTCGGGCCACGCCGTCGAATGGCAATCCTGGGCAGCGTGGGCGTCGCCGCGGCGGCGATCCTGCTGCTGGGACCGGGGCGAAACCGGGCCACGCCACAAGTGGCCCGACCGGCGGAAACCGATCCCCGGAACGCCCCCCGAGACACGCCCGGCCCGCGGGCAGCGCGCGTGCTCCCGGCCCCTACTTCGCCGACCCCGATCGCCACCCCGCAAACGGTCTCTGATGACCCGGAAAGCGGGGTACGTGCGGTGTCCGCGCCGAAACACGCCCGGACGATCGTCCAGCCGGCCAGGCCACTGCCGACACCGGCCCTGGCGCCGGACGCCCAGCCTGCCACCCCGGACGCCGGTGCGTTGCCGGCACCCACGGCACCGCCCGCAACGCCGTTGCGGCCCCGCCGCCATCCGGATGATGTCGTGTACCCGTTCGCCGGCAAGTGATCCCCCCGGCCTTCCAGCGCGCCGCCCCCCCGGATTGACCCCACCGCAAAAGAGGTGTTAGTGGCCCGGGATGATGATGATTCGCAGGCTCGTCCTGGCGGCCGTGGTGGGGGTGTTGTCGACGGCTTGCTCGTCCGGCCAGCAGAACCCGAAGATCCTTCCCGACGGTGACGCGCCCGTGCAGGTGGTCACCGTGGACGCCGGCGCCGCCCCCGACGCCCCCTGTGGCCGCGACGACGATCCGCTGAACTGTGGCCACTGTGGACATGATTGCACCACCCTGGCCCGACTGCGCGACCCCGCAGGTGTCAGGTGCCAGGCCGGCGCGTGCGTGATTCCGCCGACTGCCTGCGCCGCCGGGTTCGCACACTGCTCCGCCAACCCCGACGATGGCTGCGAGACGGCGATCAACAAGGATCGCTCGTGCGGCGCCTGCGGGCAGCTGTGCGCCAGCGGCACCCTTTGCCTGGCCAGCCCCGGCGGATTTGCCTGCGGCTGCGTCGCCCCCACCCCCGATCTGTGCGGGGGCCGTTGCGTCGACCTGAAGAAGGATGCCGTCAACTGCGGCGCCTGCGGCACGACCTGCCACTTCCCCAACGCCGATGGCCACTGCGCCGACGGCGTCTGCGTTATTGGCACCTGCGCCGCGGGCTTTGGTGACTGCACGACCGATCCCGGGTGCGAGACGCCCCTGACGGCCAGCTTTGCCAACTGTGGCGCGTGCGGGAAAAGCTGCGCGGTGCTGGGTGGCTCGGCGGTCTGCGAAAACAGCGTCTGCGGCCGCGTCACCTGCGAGGCCGGCTTTGGCGACTGTGACCAGGGTCGTCCCGACTGCGAAACCCCGCTGAACACCAGCCTGCACTGCGGCTCATGTGGCGCGGAGTGCGCGGGGTCGACCCCGTTGTGCGCGGTGGTTGATGGACGGCAGGTCTGTACCGCTGGCTGCACCGTCGCCTCCCCGGATCGCTGCGGCTCGCGGTGCGTGGACCGGGCCGTCGACAGGTTCAACTGCGGTGCCTGCGACCGCACCTGCGACTTCCGCCACGCCGCAGCCACCTGCCGGGCCGGTCAGTGCGTGATGGGAACCTGCCTCGACGGCTTCGCCGATTGCAACAGGGACACCCGCGACGGCTGCGAGGCCCCCCTGGATACCGCCACGAACTGTGGGATCTGCGGGGTGCAGTGCGCCGGGGCGACCCCGCTGTGCGCGACGGTCAACGGGCGCCTGACCTGCACGGTGGGCTGCGCGACCGCGATCCCCGATCGCTGTGGTTCCCAGTGCGTGGACCGCAAGACCGACCGGTACCACTGCGGGGCGTGTGATCACATCTGCACCTTCCCGCATGCGGGCAGCAGTTGCGCCGCCGGCCAGTGCGCGATGGGCGCGTGCCTGGACGGATTTGCCGACTGCAACAAGGATACCCGCGACGGCTGCGAGACGGCCCTCGACACCGCCGCAAACTGCGGCACCTGCGGGAACTCGTGCCAGATCCCCAACGCCACCTCGACGTGCGTCGCCGGCACTTGCTCGAAGCCCACGTGCAACCCGGGGTGGGACAGCTGCGACACCACCAGCCCCGACTGCGAAACGTCGCTGGGCCTGGCCGATCACTGCGGATCGTGCACGTCCAGATGTTCGGGCGCCACGCCACTGTGCTCGGCCGCCAGTGGCACAGCGATGTGCGTCGCTGGTTGTCCCACCGCCGCACCCGTCCGCTGTGACGACACCTGCGTCGACGTGACGTCGAACGCACACGCTTGCGGAAGCTGCGGTACCAGTTGCGAGGGCCGCTTCCCCAACGCGGGCGCCACCTGCGCCGGGGGCAAGTGCGTGATGGGGGCCTGCGAACCGGGCTACCTGAAGGATGGCGATCATTGCCTGAAATGCGCTGCCCAGGTGGTCGGGGTGTGCGGACGCGGCCCCGACGGCATCCAGTGCGGCGTCTCGAACGGCAAGGACGCCTTCACGGCGATCAAGTCGTGGACCACGGGGTACGACGACGCGACGGCCTGGAACATCAGCCCCTCCTACTGGGGGACCGTCCAGTTTCTCGACGTCAACGGCGACTCGGCCGCGGACGTTTGCGGTCGGGCCCACGACGGCATCTATTGTGCGCTCGCCGCCTCGACATCCTTTTCGACCGCCCTGCCGTGGCTGCCGGAATTCCTGAACGACAAGGGGTACTACGACTACCGTGACTTCTGGGGCAGCATTCAGTATCCCGACGTCAACGGGGACGGCCGCCGTGATGTCTGCGCCCGCAACGGCACCGGAATCCTGTGCGCCCTGGGCGGGCCCAATTCGTTCGGGCGTGCGGATCTGTGGGTCTCGGGCTTCGACGACGCGGCCCGGTGGTGGCAGTCCCCCTACTGGCCCAGCGTTCAGTTTCCCGACGTCGACGGCGACGGACGCGCCGACGTCTGTGGACGCGGGATGGATGGAATCGTCTGCGGGCTGTCCAGGGCCAACGGCTTCTCCGACTTAAAGATCTGGGAGCCGTCGTTCGCCGACGCCGGCGGGTGGGATCTGGACGCCTCGCGCTTCGCGACGATCCAGTACCCGGACGTCGACGGCGACGGCAAGGCCGACGTCTGCGGGCGCCACGCGGATGGTATCCGTTGCGCCACGTCCACCGGTGGCGGCTTCCGCCCGTCGTCGCGCTGGACCGCCGGTTTCGCCGATCCCACCTTCGCCAGCCCCGATTACGCCGCCACCATCCAGTTTCCCGACCTGAACGACGACGGCAAGGCGGATGTCTGCGGCAAGGGCAAGGACGGCATCTTCTGCGCGCTGTCGACCGGCAGCGCCTTCGGGCCCGTCACCCTGTGGCAGGCGCAGTTCAGCGACGCGGCGGGCTGGGAGGCGCAAGCCCAAAGCGGCACCATCCAGTTCCCCGATCTGGACGCCGACGGCAAGCCGGACGTGTGCGGCCGAGGCAAAGACGGGATCGTGTGCGCGCTGTCGAATGGCGCCACGGGCTTCGCGCCGGCGACCCTGTGGACGTCGAACTACGCGGATCCGACCTGGGCCAAGCCGGAATACGGTTCCACCCTGGCCTTCCCGCTGATCGACGGCGGCACCTGCCGCAAACATTCGAAAGCCACGCCCTTCCCGCGGCAGGCGGCGCGGATTCCGTTCTAGTCATGGCCCTGGTCAGCACCGACGAGGGTGCCCTGCGCCCGGTCCTCGATGGCCGGGGACTCCGCTTGACGTGGTACCAGGCAACGCGGCATACCTTCGCCTCGCACCAAGGGAACGATATGCCCACTTAATTCCGGAACAATGGACTTGGAGGGGTCCGAAGAGGGGTCGCAAGTATCTGAAAGTATGAACGGAGAGATGGCCGAGTGGTCGAAGGCGCATGATTGGAAATCATGTGTACCGAAAGGTACCGAGGGTTCGAATCCCTCTCTCTCCTCCAGCCAAGACGGCACCCGGTCACGCCCATCAGGCGACGCGGCTGGGCGATCACGACATCGTCGTACGGACTGACGCCCCTGGTATTTTGCCGCGACCTGTGACAAATAGAACGCGGTCCCGGGTGACGGAACTTTGGCGAACCCCGCCAGGCCCGGAAGGGAGCAACGGTACCCATTCGACCGGGTGCTCGGGACCATAACTTTCTTTTCGGGTTGCATGGCCGACGTCGTCTACTTGATCCGCGACATGCTGTTCACCTCGAAAATTCGCGAGGTGGCCACGCAACTGGGTCTCAAGGTGCAGGGCGCGCCCGATCCGGCGGCACTGGTGCGCGCGGCCCCGGGTGCCCGCCTGGTTATTATCGACCTGCGCCTCGATCGCGCGATGGACGCCCTGGCGGCGCTGGCGGCCGAGCCGACCCTGGCCGCGATCCCGCGCGTGGGTTTCGTCGATCACGAAAAGGTCGACGTCATGGACGCCGCGCGCGCCGCGGGCTGTGCCCAGGTGCTGACGAAGGGGCAGTTCGCGAAAGATCTGCCGAACCTGCTGGCGTTCTAGCCGACCGTCACGCCCACAACGGAATCAGCTCGCGCAGCGAGCGCACGATTCGATCGGGCGGCCCCCATTCGTCGATGGCCGCGGGGGGCTGGTCTATCAGCAACGCCGTCGGGCAGCCCGCCGCACGGCCGGCCAGGATATCGAACTTGTAGTCCCCGACCACCAGCGTGCGCGCAGGATCGCTGCCGAAGCGCTGGCACAGCGCCACGACACCCGCGGGTGACGGTTTGGCCGGCCCGTCTTCGCGCGTATACACACCGTCAAACTGGAATCCGAAGCGCTGCACGAACAGGCCGACGCCCTCGCGCGTGTTTCGGGTCAAGATGCCGCGGGGGATCTGGCGCCCTTCCAACAGGGCCAGCAGTTCGTCACAGCCGTCCGACAAGGTGGCCCGCTCGATCGCCTCGCGCTCGTGCCGGCGCATGATCACCTCGGCGGACCGGCGCAACGATTCGTCAGCGGCGTCCAGCTGTTCCAGGATGGGCAGATGGGGCGCAAGGCCGATTTCGGCGCGGATGGCGTCGAAATCCAGCAAGGGGACCGTCAGCGTGCCGTCCAGATCGAATATAACGGCAGCGGGCGCTTCTTGGCGCCCAGGTGCGGGAAAGATCAGGTGGTCGGACATGGCGGGGCTACGAAGTCATTGGGTGTTAAGATTGCGGGACTGCCTCGTAACCAGGAGACATGATGCCCCGGATGGTCAAATGCGTAAAACTAGGTGAGACACTGCCCGGTGTCGGCTACAAACCGTTCATAAACGAGCTGGGACAGCGGATCTACGACAACGTTTCCCAGCAAGCGTGGATGCTGTGGGTGGAATTTTCGAAGAAGATCGTGAACGAGCTGCGTCTCGATCTGACGTCGCCAGCGGGCCAGAAGCTGCTACTGGAACAGGCCGAGCAATTCTTCTTCGGAACCGGCGGACAGAACCCACCCAACTACGTGCCGCCCCAGCACTGATCAGGCTTCGCTGATGGCCGACAACAGTCCGCGCAGGCCCCCTGGCCCGGTTCCGCCCCCTGGCGCCAAGCCCGGACAGGCCACACCCGGACAGACTGCGCCCGTTCGCTGGCCCACGGGGACCATGCCGACCATCAGCCCGCTGGACGCTGACCGGGCCCGCCGCGGCAGCAGCACCAGCCTGCCCGTGATGACGCCCGCCGGCCCGGCCGCCGCACCCGGCGCCGCAGCCACCAAGATCCGCACTGTCACCGGTATGGTCCCGATCGTCGCCCCCGGCGCCAATACGGCCGAACAAAAACGCACGCTGACGGGCATGGTGCCGATTCCGGGACCCACGCGACCCAACGCCCCCGCCGCGCCCATGATTCCCCGCGATCCGCGCGCGCCCCTGATCGTCCCCGTCCGTTACAAATACGAAAGCTTCATCGATTTCGTCGAAACACAGTCCATGAATGTCAGCCGATCGGGCATGTTCGTGATGGGCAGCGAATCGCTGACCGTCGGCACGGTGCTGGACTTCGAATTTCTGCTGGCCGACGGATTTGCCATCCTCAAGGGCAAGGCCGAGGTGGTTCGCGCCAGCAAGACGCCGCCCGTGGGCCTCGGCGTGCGCTTCCAGAAGCTGGACGAAGCCAGCCGCAAGCTTATTGATCGCATCGTCGAGGTGAACACCGAAGAGGGTAAGAAACCCTCGGTGCCGCTGGATTTCACCGAGGCCCCCACCGCCCGGCCGCCGGGATCGTCCCCCGGCGTATCCGCGTACACAACGGCGCCGACCCCTTCGACGCCGGCGCTGGTTTTCGACAACCGCGATCTGCACATGCGTGTGAATCCGGTGACCGTCGGCTACTTCCTGCACAACCCGCTGCTGAACATTCGCCTGGGCGGCTTCGTGGTTCCCTGCGCCGAGGACGTGCCACTGGGAACGATGTTCAACGTGACGATCACAGATGTGCAGGGGCAAAATCTGTTCAGCGGCAAGGGCAAGGTGGTCGCCAAGCACGAGCTGCGGCTCGGCATCCGCCTGACTTACAACGACAAGGCCGCCATCGGCCTGCTGCAGGCGGAAATCAGCAAGCTCGCCCCCAGTAAGTAACGCGCGGGGCGCTCGCATTTGGCGCGGTGGTGATATCTTGTCGCCCTCCATGAGCAAGCAGCAGCCGAGCGACAAACGCGACAGCAAGGGCAACACCACCCCCGGTCTGGACACCGGCGCCGACGCCGCCAAGGCGCGACTGGCGGCCACCGGCCGCAACGATGCCTGCCCCTGCGGCTCGGGCAAGAAGTTCAAGAAATGCCACATGCTGGGCGACGAAGCGGCAGCAGCGCCGCCCGTCGTTGCACCCGACGCGCCCACGCTGGTACTGGAAGGCTGGCGCCTTTTCGAACAGCGCCGGCCCGGGGCCGCCGAAAAGGAATTCCGAAGGGCCCTCGAACTTAACCCCGCCATGCCAGAGGCGCGCGTCGGCATCGGGATGGCACGCCTGTCGGCCGGCGACAACGACGTTGCCCGGACGGAATTGCAAGAGGTCGTGAAGACCAGCGAGGCCCTCGCGGCGCAGTTGCGCAAGGACGGGATCAAGGACGCCTTCACACGCACGGAGGCCCAGCCTTACATCCGGGCCAGCCACGCCCTCGGGTGCCTCGCCTACGATCAGGAACGCTACGACGACACGCTTTCCGATCTCGAACATGTCTACAGCATCGACGAAGGCCCGGTCGGCACCGAGGCGCGCCTCATCGCGGCCAAGACGCTGGTCAAGGTCGGTCGGCCGGCCGAGGCGGTGCCGTTGCTTGAGGTGGCGTCCGGGGCCGAAGGCGCCGCCAGCCGCGCGCAGATGGGACTGGCTTTGGCCCATTTCGCCGCCGGCAACACGGCCGCCGCCAAGAAATCTCTCGGCCAGGCACTGGACGCCAACCAGTACCTGGCAGCCGCGGTGCTGGGACAGCTGCGCGCGCGCACCGACCGGACGACGGGCGCCGCTGCTGGCAGCCGGGAAGAAGCCCTGACGTACGCGCAGACCTACGGCGACGTGTGGACCGAGGACGGCAAGAAGTTTCTGAAGGCGGCGCTGGCGACGCGCAATCACGAGGACGAGGCCGCCGATTCCGCACCCTGACCCGGCCCACGACGACCGGCAACTCACGCTGCTGGCGGGGCTTGTCGGCAAGAAGGTCATCGTTTCGACGACGGACTATCATTACCTTGTGGGGCGTTTCGTCGAGCTGCGCCCGGATGGTAAGCTTCGTCTTCGCGTCAATGCGCAGGAAATCCTGTTAGGCCGGGGCGGTGTTTCCCGTATCCGGGAGGCCGACCGCGCGCTGGCCGAGTACATCAAGTAAGCTACCCTCCATGGCTCCCCGCGTGAAACCCAGCGCCCCCAAAAGCGCCACCAAAGGCGGCCCCAAAAGTCCCACCAGTGGTGGCAAGGATCGGCGTGCCTCCCGGCGCAATCCTGTGCAGGTGCGCCTGGAGATCGCGGACAACCGGGGCAACTTCGCGGCGCGCACGGTGGACGTCAGCCGGGGCGGCCTCTTCGCCGCGACCCCCGAAACGCGTCCCGTGGGCTCGCTGCTGCGCATGCGGGTCCTTGGCCCCAAGCGCGAATCCATTCTGGCCGTCGGCGTGGTCGTGCGCTGTTTCGCTGACGTCGAGGGCGCCGCCGAGGGGGGCGCGCCCACGCCGGGTCTCGCCATCGCCCTGACCTCGACCAGCGAAGCCTGGGATCGTTTCTGGGACGACGTCAGCGCCACCGACGACGAGATCGAGACCTAGTCGTACGCACCCATGTCTGCGGCGCGTGGCTCCCGCTTCCCGGTGTCCTCGGAGCGGGCCCGGGCCCTCGACGAGCGGCTACGGCGACTCGGCATCCGCGAGGAAGATCTCGACGAAAGTTTCGTCCATTCGGGCGGCAAGGGCGGCCAGAACGTGAACAAGGTAGCCACCTGCGTGTGGCTGGTCCACCGGCCGACGGGCACGCAGGTCAAATGCCAGCAAGAGCGTTCGCAGGGTCTCAACCGCTACGTCGCGCGCAAGCTGCTGGCCGACAAGATCGAAACCGCGCGTCTGGGCGCCGCCAGCGCGCACGCCCAGGAAATCGAACGCGTCCGGCGCCAGAAACGCCGCCGCTCGCGCCGCGCGAAGAACCGGATGCTGGCCGACAAACACGCACGCGGCGCCGTCAAATCCCTGCGCGGTCCAGTCGGGTCGGACGATGGCGGCTGACGCCTACCTGGCCCTGGCCGAGATCTACGATCCCTGGCAGGAAAAATACGGCGCTTTCTGGAAGTCCGTGCTGCCCAAACTGCTCGACACCTGGGCGCGGTACGAATGCCGCCCGACCTCGTTCGTTGATCTGGGCTGTGGCACAGGCAGCCTGCTGCTGGCGCTGCGGCGGCGATCCCGGGCGTGGCGGCTGTGCGGGCTCGATGCCAGTGCCGCGATGCTGGCCCAGGCGCAGCGCAAATCGTTGGCCGAAACCGTCGAATGGGTGCACGCGCCGTTCGACGCCGGGCTGCCCGGGGCGACCTTCGACGCGGCGGGGGCTTTCTTCGATGCCTTCAACCACATGCTGACGCCCGCGCACCTTGCGCGCACCCTGGGCGCCGTCGCCGCGCGGCTAAATCCCGGCGGCTTGCTGGCCTTTGACCTGAACAACCAGTGTGGCTTCGAGGCCTGGTGGCAAGGGCGCCGAAAATTTGTCGGCCCCGACTGGGCGCTGACCATCGACGCCACATGGGACGACACGACCCGGACCGGCCGTGGGGTCGCCCGAATCCAGCGCCGCACCGCCGATCAGCCCACACACGTGACCGATGTCACCGAGCGCTGTTTTTCCACCGACGAGGTGCTGGCGTCCCTGCGAGCCGCAGATCTGGATGTCGTCACCGTCGAACCCTGGAGCCCCATGCCCGGGGATGCGCCCGGCAAAACCTGGTGGGTGGCACGCAGGCGGCACGCAAGCGGCTGATTCCCTGACCTGCCCAGTTGGGGTATAAAGATCGCTTTCCGATAGGCCGTGCCCACTGGCTCCTCAGGAGAAATTTATGAACACAGCGAATCCCTTCAGCCGCCGCCAGATCATCAAAGGAACCGCCGTCGCCGCCGCAGCCGCGACCTTTCGTCCCTTCTTCCCAGGCCGCGTGCTGGGTGCCAATGACCGCTTGAACCTGGCCATCATCGGCCTGCGCAGCCGGGGCGATCAGCACATCAAGAGCTTCTCCAAGATACCGGGTGTGCGCATCAAGACCTTCGTCGACATCGACGAGAACCTGTTCGCCGGCCGGATCAAGGCGATGGAGACGAACTACAAGTACACGCCGGGCACCGAATTCGACATGCGCAAGGTGTTCGACGACAAGGAAATCGACGCGGTTTCCATCGCCACGCCGAACCACTGGCATGCCCTGGGAGCCATATGGGCCGCCCAGGCGAAGAAGCACGTGTACGTCGAGAAGCCGGCGTGCCACACGATCTTCGAGGGCCGTCAGATGGTGAACGCCGCGCGCAAGAACGGCGTTCTGATGCAGGTCGGTTTTCAGAACCGCTCTCGCAAGAACGTGACCGCCGCGATCAACCTTTTGCACAGCGGGAAGCTGGGCAAGATCTTCATGGCCCGCGGCCTGTGCTACAAGCCCCGTGTCAACATCGGCCGCCTGCCCGACGGCCCGCAGGCCGAGGGCGCCAAGCCCCCGCCCGGCGCTGGCGTGCATGCTTTCACCGCCGCTTACCTGGAAAAGGTGCACTACGATCTGTGGACCGGACCGGCCCCGCTGCGGCCCTTCAACCCCAACCGCTTCCATTACAACTGGCACTGGCAGTGGCCCTACGGCAACGGCGACACGGGCAACCAGGGACCGCACCAGTTCGACGTGGGTCGCTGGGGTCTCAACAAGGACGAACACCCGGTGAAGGTCCGTTCGTTCGGCGGTCTGTATTCCTGGGGCGACACCCAGCAAGAGGCGCCCAACATGCAGACCTGCCTGATGGAGTACGCCGACGGGACGGTCTTCGAATTCGCCACGCGCGGCCTCAACACCAACCCCGACGGGAAGATCAAGATCGGCAACATCTTCTACGGCAGCGAGGGGCGTCTGGAAATCGACGACAGCGGCAACTGGCAGGTGTACACGGGACGCGGCGACGATCTCGGGCCGAGTTCGAAGGATCTCAAGGACGCCAAGGAAGAGCCGGGCGCCGATTCGATGAATCTCGCCGGCGGCGGCGACCAGGCACACTTTGAAAACTTCATCGCGGCGCTTCGCTCGGGCAAGAGGGAAACCCTCACCTGCGACATCGAGGTCGGTTACCGATCGTCGGTGCTGCCACACCTGTCGAACATCTCGTACCGGTTGGACCGCGAGCTGAAGTTCGACGGCAAGACCGAGCAAATCGTCGGTGACGCCGAAGCCAACAAGATGCTGCACCGGCAGGATCGCAAGGGCTTCGTCATCCCGAAGCTGGCCACGTCGGCGTAATTCAGCGCGGGTGGCGAACCCGAACGGCTGCGTGCACCGGATGGCCGGGGCAGCCGGGCGGGTTCAGCTTGCGCAATTCCAGACGCAGCGATGCCGACGGCACCTTGTCGGCAAGGGCGTTCAGCATTCGACGCGCCAGCGATTCCAGCAGATGGTGGGGCTCGCCCGTTCCGATGGTCACGATGATGTCCGCAACCTGGCTGTAGTCCACCGTATCAGCCAGACGGTCCGACCGCTCCGCCGCCTCCAGGGATGTGTCTATTTCGACGTCCACTTCGAAGCTGCGTGTGCCCCGGCGCTCGGCCGCGGTGGCACCGTGTCGGCCCTCGAAGCCGATGCGCGAAAGAACGATGGTGGCCAAGAAGCGACGTGTCCCTAGGCCGACGATCCAGCTGCGGCGTCCGCCGCTTCCTTGCGCATCTTGCGCTTGATGATCTCGCGCTTGACTGGCCCGACCATGTCGATCAGCAGGCGGCCGATCAAGTGATCGTTTTCGTGCTGCATGGCCCGGGCGAACAGCTCCTCGCCTTCGATGGTAAAGGACTTGCCGTCGAGATCCTTCGCCTTCACCTGGGCCCGTAGGCCACGCTTGACGGGGACATAGATGCCGGGGAAGGACAGGCACCCCTCTTCACCGGTCTGCGCCTCGTCCGACAGGCTGACTATCTCGGGGTTGATGAAGACCAGCGGGGGATCCTCGGACGGGCGCCCCGCGCATTCGGCCTCGATAACGAAAAGCCGCAGCGGCACCCCGACCTGAATCGCCGCCAGACCCGCGCCGCTATTGGCATACATCGTATCCGTCATGTCAGTGACCAGCGTACGCAGGGCCTCATTGAAGGCCGCCACCGGCTGCGACTTTTCACGCAGGCGCGGGTCGGGGTAGCGAAGAATCGGCAGCACGGACATGGTCCCCTAGAATGACATCGGGGGTTTTTCGTCGCAAGGCGGCCGCAGCGGGGAACCTATGGCGCACCACAACGTGACAGCGCTAACAAGTACGGGGTCGGCGGGCGCGATTGCGCTAGCTAACAAAGCGGCCCAGGCGCAATGCTTGTCCGTACTCACTTGCACTTGCACTTGCACTTGCCTGCGTGGACCGGGCTTTCTGACAGGAGGTTGCCATGCACCGCAGATGGATTTCAGCCCCGGGGCTTCGCCCCTGCGCCGCTCGCGTAACCTGGTTCGTTGCGGGCTGGATTGCGCTTGGCGCTTGCAGCACGGATCCCAAGATCAGCAACGCCGGCAGCGGCGGAACCTCAGGGACTGGCAGCGGTGGCGGTGACACGGGCAGCGGCAGCGGCGGCACCGGGTTCATGTTCAAACCCGCGCCTGCAACCGGCGGAACCGGTGGAGCCGGGATGGCCACGGCGCCCGCGGGCCCCTGCCTGAACCTGTGCAAGCAGCAGATGAAATGCGCGAACAACGGCGACACGACGGTTACCGGTACGGTCTTCGCACCGACACCCGCAAAATTCGGCATGGCGGACCCCGTCTACAACGCCATCGTCTATGTCCCGAACGCCGAGTTGCAGCCGTTTGCAGCGGGCATCGCCTGCGAGGGGTGCAAACCACCGTCGGGCTCGCCCTTGACCGCCGTGCTGACGGGCCCCGACGGCAAGTTCACCCTGAAGAATGTGCCGGTGGGTGACAACATCCCCTTGGTCATACAGATAGGTCGCTGGCGGCGTCAGGTGAAGATCCCGACGGTTGCGGCCTGCGGCGACACGAAGCTGCCGGCCGAGCTGACCCGACTGCCCCGCAACAAGGCCGAGGGCGACATTCCGTTGACCGCCATCGCGACCGGCAACGCGGACGCGTTGGAATGCGTGCTGCGCAAAATAGGCATCGACGAAACCGAGTTCACCACCCCGATGGCCGGTGGGCGCATCCACATCTACAAGTCGAACGGATCCCACGTGGGCGACACCACGCCGCCCGCGACCGCGCTGACCGGCTCGGTCGATACGCTCAAGGGGTACGACATGGTGATTCTGGAATGCGAGGGCGGCCCGATCGCGAAGCCCGATCCCGACAAACAGAACCTGGTGCAATACGCCGACGCCGGCGGCCGTCTGTTCGTCACGCACTACGAATTCACGTACCTGTACAACATCGCGCCGTTCTCGATGGTGTCTGACTGGAAGGTCAGGCAGCCCAATCCGACCCAGAACAACGCCCCTTTGATCGGCATCATCGATCAATCGTTCCCGAAGGGCCAGGCGTTCGCGCAGTGGCTGCAGGGCGTGGGCGCGACGTACATGATGCCGGGACAGATTCAGATCTTCACGCCCCGACACGATCTGGACACGGTCGTCCCGCCCTCACAACGCTGGGTCTACTCGCAGGCGCCCGATACTCTGCAACAGTTTACGTTCAACACACCGGTGGGCGCACCCGAGGCCAAGCAATGCGGTCGCGTTCTGTTTTCGGATTTTCACGTCAGCGACATCATGAACATCAGCGTGCCTTTCCCGACCGAGTGCAACGAC
Source organism: Myxococcales bacterium (assembly GCA_025350815.1). Lineage (GTDB taxonomy): Bacteria > Myxococcota_A > Polyangia > Fen-1088 > Fen-1088 > JANXXE01. The sequence goes on from JANXXE010000193.1 coordinate 24,853, forward strand.
ATGCCGATGACCGCGCAGGAAAAGGTTCTCGAGTTCCTGCTTTTCGATCTGGCCTCGTGCGTCCAGCCGGATGCCAAACCGCCGCGCATCGTTCAGTAAGCCAATACCGGCACCGCATCGTTCCTATTGACATGCGGGGCGCCCGCCAAGCAGGCTGCGCCCATGCACATGCGGATGACGTTTCTGGCGCTGGCGATCTTCGTGGCTGACCAATCCGCCTGGGCCCAATCCTTCACGTTCACAACCCTCGCGGGCAAGGCGCGCGTTCAAGGAACGGTCGACGGCAAGGGGGCCGAAGCCCGATTGCACGCCCCGACCGGCATCACGGTGAAGGACGGCACTGTCTACTTCAACGAATACTGGAACAGCGCGGTGAGAAAGGTCACCGCGGACGGCACCGTCACAACGCTGGCCGGCGTCGCCGCCACCCCAGGCAGCGCCGACGGCGCCGGGGCCGAGGCGCGCTTCTTCCATTCGCACGGGATCACAATTGATCGTGTGGGGACGCTGTTCGCCACCGATTACGGCAACAACACGATCCGGAAGATCACGACGGCAGGCATCGTCACGACGGTGGCGGGCCTGGCGGGTGCACCCGGCAGCGCTGACGGCACGGGTTCGGCGGCTCGCTTCAGCCACCCCGAAAGTCTGGCCGTGGATGCCAAGGGGACGCTGTACGTCGCCGATACGCAGAACTACATCATCAGGAAGATCACGCCAACGGGGGTCGTGACGACCTTCGCGGGCCAGACGGGCACACCGGGCAGCGCGGACGGCAAGGGAGCGGCGGCGCGTTTCGACGTGCCCATCGGCCTCACCATCGATGGCCGGGGAAACCTGTACGTCGTCGACGGCGGCTTCGACGCAGGAAAGGGAAATTCGACCGTCCGCAAAATTGCCCCCGACGGAACAGTCACCACACTGGCCGGGTTGGCAGGCGCGGTCGGCAGCGCGGACGGCAAGGGCGCGGCGGCGCGCTTCCATTACCCGGTCGGCATCACCGTCGACAAGATGGGGACGTTGTTCATCGCCGACACAGGGAATTTCACCATCCGGCAGATCACACCTGACGGCGTGGTCACGACCGTAGCCGGAACGCCCGGCGCCAGGGGCAGCGCGGACGGAACGGGCCCCGACGCGCGCTTCGACCAGTCGCAAAGTATCACCGTCGACGGCGACGGAACTCTGTATGTCGCAGACACCAACAACAGCACGATTCGCAAGGGCGTACGTGTGGCACCGGCGGGCGCGGCGCGCCCCAAAGGAAAGGACAAGCGATGAACCTGCGCGCGATTCTTCTGGCGACCTGTCTGGCATCGGCGAACGCCGTGGCGGCCCCTGCGCCGGGCGGTTATCAGTTGCTGAAGAAGATCTCCATCAAGGGCAACGGCGGCTATGACTACCTGGCGGTCGATCAGGCCAACCGGCGCGTCTACGTCACACACGGCTCCGATGTCGCCGTCCTTGACGTGGACACGCTGGCAACGGTCGGGACGCTGACTGGTCTCAAAGAGGCCCTGGGCGTGACCTTCGTGCCTGACCTGCACAAGGGTTACATCACGAACGGGGCCAGTCACTCGATCACGGCTTTCGACACCGCGTCGCTGAAGACGACGGCGGAAGTCAGAAGCACGGGAAAGGGCCCCGACGCCGTGACCTACGATCCAGCGTCGCACATGGTGTTCGTGTTCAACCACGCCAGCGGCAACGTCACGGTGATCGATCCTGCGACCGACAAGGTGACGGCCACCATCAAGGTCGGGGGCGAGCTGGAATTCGGCCAGGCTGACGGTAAGGGAAACCTGTGGGTCAACATCGAGGACAAGGCCGAGCTTGTGCGCATCGACTCGAAGACCATGGCCGTCACCGCCCGCTGGCCCCTGCCCCTGTGCAAAGAGCCCCGAGGCCTGGCTTTCGACGGCAAGAATCGGCGCCTGTTTTCGGGCTGCGCGAACGGTAAGATGCTGGTGGTCGACGCCGACAGTGGAAAGGTGGTGGCCACGTTGCCCATCGGCACCGGGGTCGATGCCACGCACTTTGACGCAACGACCGGCGACATCTTAAATTCCTGCGGCGTCAGCGGAACGCTGGTCGTCATCCACCAGGAAAGCGCGGACAAGTACGTCGTAACCGAAACGGTGGCCACGCAGAAGAGCGCCCGCACCCTGGCCATCGACCCCAAGACCCACCGGGTCTTCCTGTCGGTCGTCTCGCCTGGACCCAGCAAGGGGTCTCCCTTGCCGGATTCGTTCGCCGTGCTGGTTTTTGAGCGACCGGCGGCGCCGAAACCCTAGTTGGACGCGGGCGTGGGGTCGCTGGTGCCGACCATCAACTGGCTGCGCGACGAATTGTAACCAAGGGAGACAATCGGCGAGCCGAAGTCGATCGAGGAGAACATGTTGGGCGCCGCGGACCCGTTCTGCTGGTCGACGAAGTACAGAATGCCGGCGCTGGACCCCACGGCGATGACACCCGAGATGTAGACCGGCGTCGTCGCCAGTTGTGCCGAGGCGGTAAGTTGCAGGTGACCGTCCTTGTCGCCGTATGTAGATACGCTGGGGACCAGGCGCGTAGACAGAGGCCAGGACGGGCGTCGACAGCACCGGACCACCGGCATTGAAATCCCACGAAGGCTTGAAGCGCGGGCCGGTCACCTCGGGCGAAAATCGTACCCGCCCCCCCCATCCCGCCCCAGCTGCGGCCAGTCCCCCGCCAGTGCCGCACCCGCGTGCGACAGCAGGCAGAACGACAAGATCGACAACCCTCGGTTCCCCACCTATTTACTATTCGGTTGGCCAATCCCGCTTCTTGGTGAACTCCGACAAATATTCGTTATCTGCATTGCATTACATACATTCCCGTTAACCGCCTCTTACAGCGCGTCGCGCTGTTGCATTGACAATCCCCCATTGGGTTCGTAGCTTTCGCGGGACGCCATGCCGCTGACCCGATATGCCGAAGCTGATTTGCCCACGGCGCATGGGCCCTTCCGGCTGTACGTCTACCGGGAGACAGGCGCACCGCAGCACGAACATATGGCCATTGTCCGCGGGCACGTCGAAGGACAGGCGAACGTGCTGTGCCGGGTCCATTCGGAATGCTGGACCTCCGAGGTGCTGGGATCCCTGAAGTGCGACTGCCGGGATCAGATGGAAGCCGCCCTGGAAAAGATCGCCGCGGAAGGCACAGGCGCCGTCGTGTACCTGCGGCAAGAAGGGCGCGGCATCGGCCTTGGCAACAAGATCCGCGCCTACGCCCTACAGAACGACGGGGCCGACACGGTCGAGGCGAACCTGGCCCTGGGTTTCGAGGCAGACGCCCGCAGCTATGATCTGGCAGGCGCGATCCTGGCCGACCTGGCAATCCAGTCGGTGCGCCTGATGACCAACAATCCGCTGAAGGTCAACGGCCTGCGGGCCGCCGGGGTCGTGGTAAGCGATCGCGTGTCCCACTGGGTCGGCGAGAACCAACACAACGCTGGCTATCTGGCGGTCAAGCGCCGCAAGATGGGGCACCATCCCGACACCGTCGTCCGCCTGCGTGGCCTGCCCCGCGCGGCGGGCGGCCACAAACACTAGGCAGTCCCATTCCCACCATCGATGACGTTCGCGCGGTCCTGGCCAAGGTAAAAGATCCCGCCCTGCAACTGGACTTCGTTTCAGCGGGCATGGTGCATGACGTGGCTGTCGACGGTGGCGCCGTGCGCATCGGCATCGAACTGACGTCGCCCGCGTGCCCGTCGAAGGACGTCATCGAAAAGTCGATTCAGGCCGCCGTGGGGCGCCTGCCCGGCGTGCAGTCCGTCGACGTGAAACTGTCCGCCCAGGTCGTTGGCCGGACGCCGAATCCTTCCAACCCACGGCTGCCCGGCGTGAAGAACATCATCGCCGTTGCCGCCGGCAAGGGCGGCGTGGGCAAGTCCACGGTGACAACCAACCTGGCCGCCGCGCTGCACGCGATGGGCGCGAAGGTCGGCATCATGGACGCCGACATTTACGGTCCATCGATACCCCAAATGATGGGCGATCCGGATGTGCCGGCGGGCGCCGATGCTGGGTCGAAGATCACGCCGGCGGTCCACCACGGCATCAAGGTGATCTCGGTCGGCTTCTTCGTCGAACGCGGCGGCGCCGTGATCTGGCGCGGCCCGATGGTGCACAAGCTGTTGCAACAATTCCTTGAGGATGTCGCCTGGGGCGATCTCGATTACCTGGTGGTGGATCTGCCGCCCGGTACGGGCGACGCACAGTTGTCACTGTCGCAGCTTGTTCCGATCACCGGCGCGGTCATGGTCACGACCCCGCAGGAGGTGTCCATCATCGACGTGGAAAAGGCGATGGCGATGTGGAAACGCGTCGAGGTGCCGGTGCTGGGTGTTATCGAGAACATGAGCTACCACGTGTGCACGTCGTGCGGCCACGAAGAGGAAATCTTCTCGCGCGGGGGGGGACGCAAGCTGGCCGAACGCGAACATGTGCCCTTCCTGGGCGAGGTGCCGCTGCAGGTGGCCGTCCGCAGCGGCGGCGACAACGGCAAGCCCATCACGCTCGGCGCGCCGCAGGCGCCGATTTCGCGCATCTTCATGGGCATCGCCGGGGCAGTGGCCTGCGCGCTGTCGGTGCGCAACACGCCCGAGCCCGGGACGGGCAAGCGCAGCGGCAAGTTGGCCCTGATTCGCTAGGCTATACTTCCCCCATGTCGTCGGTGAGTCCCGTGGCAGGTCAGGGGTCCGCGCAAGGCGTTCTTTCCCAGGCGCAGATCGAAGCGATCATTGAACAGGGCCTGGGCGCCCTGCCCCTCGACAACCAGCGCGTCCTCGTACTGATTCCGGATGCCACGCGCAGCATGCCGATGCCGCTGTTCTTCCGCCTGGTGACCAAGCACCTTTTGCCGCGCGCGCGCGCGGTGAATTTTCTGGTGGCGCTGGGAACGCACGCACCGATGTCCGACGACGCCCTGCTGGCGCTGGTCGGCCTCACGCGCGAGCAAAAGGCGTCCCAATATCCCAACGTCCGACTGCTGAACCACGCCTGGGACGATCCGGACGCGCTGACCCTGCTGGGGACCATTCCCGCCGACGAGATCGAACAACTGGCCGGCGGACGGCTGCGCCAGGACGTGCCGGTGCGCCTGAACCGCCTGGTGCTGGAATACGATCACCTGCTGGTGTGCGGCCCGGTTTTTCCGCACGAGGTCGTGGGTTTCTCGGGCGGCAACAAGTACTTCTTTCCCGGCATCGCCGGCAGCGACATCATCAATTTCACGCACTGGCTGGGCGCGCTGCTGACGTCGTATGACGTCATCGGCACCAAGGACACCGCCGTGCGCCGGGTGATCGATCGCGCGGCATCCTTCATTCCGCGGCCGCGCCACGCGCTGTGCCCGGTCGTCACGCACGAGGGCACGGCCGGCCTGTACGTCGGCACACCGGAGGCCGCCTGGGCCGCCGCCGCAGATCTGTCGGCGCAGCGGCACATCCTGTGGCGCGACCGCCCGTACCAGCAGGTTCTGTCGGTGCTGCCCGCGATGTACGACGAGATGTGGGTCGGCGCCAAGGGCATGTACAAGACCGATCCCGCCATCGCCGACGGCGGCGAGGTGATCATCTATGCCCCGCACGTGCGGCACGTCAGCCACGTGCATGGCAAGATCCTGCAGCAGGTCGGCTACCACGTGCGCGACTACTTCGTCGCCCAGTGGGACAAGTTCAAACACCTGTCGTGGGGCGTGCTGGCCCATTCGACGCATTTGAAGGGCAAGGGCAGCTACGTGAACGGCGTGGAGAGGCCCCGCATCAACGTCACCCTGGCGACCGGGATTTCGGAAGGCGAATGCCGCGCGCTGAATTTGGGCTACCGCGATCCGGCAGGCATTGAACCCGCGTCTTTCGCGGGCCGCGAAAGCGAGGGCGTACTGTACGTGCCGAAGGCGGGCGAGTACCTGTATCGCGTCAAGGCGACGTAGACTTTGCGGCGGACGAGGGTGCACAGCGCAAGAGCCCCCAAGAACGCGGGCCATGAGTTGCCGCCCCGGGTTCCGCTGACCTGGCATTCGCAGCCTGCGGCCTTCGGTGTCGCGACGGTCGCTCCGTCGGTCTCGTCGTTGACGGCGACGTCCGCCGGCGCCGGATCACCCGGAGGGCCGTCTGGCACCAACCGGGCATCCGCACTGTCTGCGCCAGACATGTCTTTGGCGTCCACGGTCGACGCGCGCGCATCCGCGACGGCCGCGTCCGGAACAACAGACGCCGCGCACGACGGCCCGTTGGCCTTGATCTTGGTGCCGATCTGCTTGTTCAGATCGATGATGCTTTTGGGCATGTTTCTGACGCCCAACTCCGTGATGCCCCCGATGCCGCCGGCCCACAAATAGCCCAGAAGCCCTATGACCATCGGGTCGGAAACCGCCAGATCGTAGTAGTCCGCAATTGTGGAATCCATCTGCGCCGCCGAAACGCCCAGCCTGCCGTATTCGGGCACCCACTGATCATCAATGGTCAGGAACAGGCGCTGGTTGGGTGTCGACAGCTTCGATTTGAGCGTCGCGATGTTCCCGAGAAACGACGCATTCATCGAGGGCTTGAAAATAGCGTAGCGGTCAAAGCCGACCCAGTCGACGGTCACCGGTACTTGCAGCGAGCCAAGGGACGGATACGCCTCGACCAGCAAGATCGGCACGTCAGGGAAGTCCGTCTTCACCATCTGGCTGACGGCGTCCAACTCCGCGAACGTAACGCCGTTCCAGACCGGTTCATCCAGCAAGTAAAACGCGCCGACCTTGGCCGCGGTGAAAGCGGGCGCATTGGTGGTCCTGAAGGTCGCCCAGCGCGCCCGGTAGTCGTCGTACAGCTTGTAGTGGTGGCCGCTGGGCGCGACCTTGTCGACCTGACGGAACAAGACCTCCTGGAAGGACACGAACGGTTTGAGGCAACCGTCGTTCATCAACTGGATGCGGGCGCGCAGATTGTCCGTCGGTGTGTACGCCGCCATCTGCGCCAGATTCGAGAAAGCCGCGACCTCGTCACTGAAATTCGTCTTGACCTCGGTGTCGTGGGGATCGTCAAGACCCACGTCGACGAAGTAGAAGCCGAAATATTTCAGACGGGCGGGCGCCGCGGCCTCGGCCAGCGCGGCGGTCGATTTCGCGATGGGCGTCGCAGCATCCGGGGCACAGGACGCCAGACAGCCTACGATGACCAACGCTGCAGAGACCGCCGATTCAAGAATGCCTTTACGCACCGCCCGAGCGTACTTGAGGTGCCCGGCCACGGTCTAGCGCGGCGGCTGGGCCGGGTTGGCGGCGGCACATCCGATGCGCTGCGAGCCAATGGCGACGTCGTCGATCCACATATCGACCGTCTCGGCCATGCTTTGGTAGTTCACCCAACCGAGCCGCAGATCGCTGAACTGGGGTGCTGCCCAGACAGAACGGGTGCCGTCGACGCAGCCCTGGCCCGTGGACGTCAGGTGGATCTGCAACTGGCCGTCCACATAGAAGTCGATGCTGTTCGTGCCACCATCGAACAGCCATTCCCAGCACGCCCACTTGTCTTGCGGAATTTGTTTGGATACCCAGGTCCAGCAGTCGTGCGGTTCGTAGTTGAGCATGACGCCACCCATGCCGCTGATGCGGTACTCGCCCGGGGTGGCGGGCGCGCCATTCGACTGAACCACATCGAAGTGGACGTTCTTGTTCTCGGCGTTGCTCAGCTTCGGCAGGTGGCTGGCCCACACCATCATCCGCCCCCAAAAAGCGTTGCCTTCGGCGGGAAACAGCGGCGCGCCACCACGACTGAACTGAACCCGGCGATTGCCGCCCGGCGTGACATGAACATGGGCGGACAACTTGCCGCTGAACGCGTGAACGTCGTCGACCTTGACCGTTCCGCCGACGGAGCTGGTCTTCCACGGGGTCAGCGGCTTGCCGTCGCCGTAGGATTCGAAGTCCTCGCACAACCGGGCCCCGCTACAGCCCGCGAAAGCGGCGGCCGCCGCGTCGCCCGACACCGGGGCATCAGCAGCGGCGTCGGCCGGGGGCATGCGGGGGGACGGCTCAGGCGGCGTGGGGGCGGCACCGGCATCCCCTACACCCGATGTCGTCGCCGACCTTGAATCTGTGAACGCCGCACCGTCCGCGACGTCGTCAGCCACCGGCAGCGGCGGGCCATTGCTCTTGCCGGCACAGCCGGCCAGCGCCCCTGAACTTGAAAGTACAAAACAGGCTAGCGCCAATCGAATCGCCATGGTGCCTCAACTGGTGATACCTGATGTCCGGTCCTGCTGCCAGGGTTACACCGCGCCCGGCGAGGGGCTCACGGCGCCGTCGGCGTCCAGGTCGGGGCGGGCACATAGGGCCGCCTGGGATCCGGGGTTCGCAGACGGACGGCCTCTTGCTCAAAACGCGATGCCGCCTGACGAGAACGCAGGTAGGTGGACCCGCCCCACCAGATCATCGACAGCGCCGGCAGGCCAAAAATGGCGCCGGTCAAGGCCCGCTCGCCTCGTGTCTGGGGCTCTTCAAGCGCGATCTGGGCCGCCATTCCCAGTACCACCAACCCAGCGACCAGCAAGACATTCCCGGGGTGGTCGATGGTCTCGACCTGCCCCCTCGACAGCGTGACGCCGCCACCGTCGTCATCGCGGATCTGCAGCGAATCGGGCTCCGAGGTCACAATTCGGCCCGAGAGCGACGGACCTGTCCGCCGGGTGATGGTCGCACTGCCGGAGCACGCCGTCGTGGTCACAGCCAACGTCCAGACCAAAGCGCGGAAGGGTCGCACCCTGGTGCATCCAGCCGGCGTCATCTGGGGGTCACGGCCGACGGGCCAGGCGCGACCGCACCGGATCCCGCCGCGCTTCGCGAGCCGAGGTAAATGCTTCCGCCCAGCAGCGTGACAGGGATGCCGATAAGAACGGAACCCCAGCCCATCGCCCGGGGGATACCAATAAATCCGGACGGGTTTTCCGGCAGCGTACAAAGGGCCACCATGCCTATCCCCGCCACCACCGCGGCCAGCCCCGCCACCACCAGGCCCTTACCAGGGTGATCGATGTCGACCACATCCGAACGCTCGATCAAGAAACGTGGCCCGTCCGGCACGGTCACGTACAGGGCGCCGGGATCTGACCTGTCAATCACGCCCACCACTGTCGGGCCATTGCGGCGCGTGATTGCGGCGCTGCAGCCAACGGAACCCAAGACCGCCATCAAGGCAACCGCCGCGGTCAGCTTCGCCATCATCACAATGGTGCCTTCTGCCTGCCCATCACGCCTTGCGAAGGTCGCTTTGGAAGGGCGAAATATTCTCGGGGCTGGCCAGCCACAGGAAGACCGAGCGCATCTCGAGGAACTCGTCGCTGGCCATCTGCGCAAAATGCTTGGGCATGCCGGCGATCTCCAGGCCTTCCCAGACAAAGCCTGGCACGCCCGCGGTCAGCGCGCGCAAACCACCCGTGGCAACCGCGTCCAGCGCGCGCCAGTAACGGGCAATCGCCATCCCGGCCGCCGCTTTGAAGTTTGTCGGCGGCGACAAGTCTGCGGGCAGCGCCACCTGCGAAAGACCCGCGGCCCAGCACAGCCAGCACAGGCCGTTCCAGTTGGCACGGGCAAGTCGCATCAGCGCCGGCACCGGCCAGGCGGACGGCTCCAGGCTCTCGTCGATCTGCACATCGGTGGTCTCCGGGCCGGTGTCTGTTTCGTCGACGATCTGCGCGGCCTCGTTGCGCAAGACCACCGGTCCCTCGGGCAACAATAACGACACATCCGGCGGCAGCCACGGGCGCGGCGGCGGCACCGCGGACGGCGACACGCGCGCATCCAGCCGCGCCAGGCGCGCCACGACGGCGGCACGCAGCTTCATCAGACGGGTGGCATAAACCTGGATCGCGTGGTGCACCGCGGACAATGACTGCTCGGGTGCGTCGGGCATGTTTTCAAGCGGGGTCGACGGAAGCTCGCCCGACGGCCAGAACGAGAAAGTCGGAAAGATCAGCCGGACATAGGTGCGTACGAATTCGGCGGTCTCTTCACTGTCCGTCGCCACATGCTGTGCGTCCGCCAGCGCACCGTCGGCATCGCCGATTTCTATGCGGATCAGCGCCCGCGTCACATAGGTCATCGTGCGCTCGGGCGCCAACAGCACGGCCAGCTCGGCGAAATCGCGGGCTGCCCCCGGTGCGCCCTTGATCTGGGAGGCCATCGTGCGAAAGACCGCCGCCGGGTCGACGCCCGCGATCAGTAGGTTCAGCGTACCCGCAAGATTCTCGTCGGTGAGATCGGCCAGGGCCGCCGTGCGGCGGGCCGCCTCGTCGGGCGACAGGGGCACCACCGTGTCCAGCAGACAGACGCGCAGGTCGTCAGCGTGGCCCGATAAAGCGGCTGCACGCCCGACCGCACACAATGCCTCGCGGATGCGGCCAGCGGCGCGCAGGGACGCGGCCAGCGCCCGCCACCCTTCTGCAGGCCGATCCTCGTCGGAAAACACCTCCGCATTGCCGCCGCCCGTCTGATACGGCAGCCCCCAGTCCACGCTGCGCAACACCACACCCGCGGCGTCGCAGAACGTCCAGATGCCCACCGGCTGTTCGCGCTCGAAGGCCCCGGCCTCTTGCCGGATGCTTTCGTCGGCGTAGGGACTTTCGCCCGTCTCGACGAAACACCGCCGGTAGGGTCCCGTGCGTACACCGTCGGCCGAAAAATGCGCTTCAAGTCGAACCCTGCCCGCCTGGTCGAACAGCCTCGTGTGGATTTTGAATCCATCGGCATATTCCGATTCTTCGTCGATGGCGCCCCCGACTGTCCACGCCCGCCAGGCTCCCACCCACTGGCCGCTGTTCGGATCGGTCTGGCCCACGTACCAGCGATCTTCACCCTCGTAAAACTGTGCCGCTTCGGGCAGGCCCGCCGGTCGCAAGGGCCGCACGCGCCCATCGGACAGCAGCGGCTCGCCGTTTCGGTTGTAAAACGTCTGCCGCTGCAACCGCCCGCGGGCGTAGCTGGCCCGCAATTGCCAGGCCCCGTCCGGTACGCAGCACGAACGCAGCATTTCCATCGTGGGCGCATCCGAGGCGAACGCGTCCAGGTCACCGTCGATTTCACCCGCGATATGCAGGCCCCGGCGCGCTATCTGCCCGTTCGGGTGATAGACGAAAAAAGGCCCGTCCTGCACGCCTGCAGAATAGGTGGTGCGCAAGTACGCGGTGCCGTCGGGACGAAACTTCAGACAGTCGCCGTCCTTTTCACCGCGCGCGTTGGTCTGCGCCAGCTCCCACTTTTCCTCGTCGGGGCGCCAGATCGCAGCGGCCGGGATGGCCTCGTTTCGTTCCGGTGCGTCGTCCGTGGCCATGGAAGCGAGGGCGACTTTATCAACGGTGTCCGCTATTCTCAAAAGCCCTGACGACCCGCGTGGTCCGTCGCACAACACACCTTCTTAGATCTCTTCATGGAAACAGTCTTTTCGGGCATCCAGCCGTCGGGCGAACTGCATATCGGCAACTACCTGGGCGCCGTGCGCACCTGGGTCGCGCTGCAGGATCAGTACCGCTGCTTTTATTGCATCGTCGATCTGCACGCGATAACCCAACCCTATGAACCGGCCGAGATGCCCCGTCGCATTCGCGAGATGGCCATCGATCTGATCGCCTGCGGCATCGATCCCACGAAGGCGACGCTGTTCGTACAGTCGGCCGTGCCCGAACACACCGAACTTGCCTGGATGCTGGCCAGTGTGACGCCGTTCGGCGAACTGGGACGCATGACGCAATTCAAGGACAAGTCGGAACGCAACCCCGAGAACATCAACGCCGGCCTGTTCACCTATCCCGTGCTGCAGGCGGCGGATGTTCTTCTTTATGGCGCAACCCGCGTCCCCGTCGGCGAGGATCAGCGGCAGCATCTGGAACTGGTGCGCGAGATTGTGCGCAAGTGGAACGCCCGTTTCGGTGACACCTTCGCCGAACCGCAACCCCTGCTGTCGTCCACGCCCAAGATCCTGGGCCTCGATGGCCAGGGCAAGATGTCGAAAAGCCTGGGCAACACGATCGGCCTGCGCGAAGCCGACGCCAAGATCTGGGACAAGCTGCGCGCCGCCGCCACCGATCCTGCGCGCGCACGGCGCACCGACCCGGGCGATCCGGACGTGTGCAATGTCTTCACGCTGCACCGGTTTTTTTCCGACGACAAGCGGCAACAGGACGTGCGCGCTGGCTGCACAACGGCCGGAATCGGCTGCATCGACTGCAAGAAGTGGTTATTGGAGGGCATGCTGGGCGATCTGCAACGGATCGCTCGGCGCCGCGACGAACTGGCGGCGCAGCCCCACAAGATCGACGAGATCCTGGCCGACGGCGCCCGCCGCGCCCGTGCGGTGGCGCGCGAAACGATGACACGCATCCGCGCGCGACTGGGCCTCGACGCGCACGGCGAGCCCGGAACCACCGGCTGACGGGGCGCCCGCATGCGCCACCATCGGCTCGCTTCACTGCGTCTCGTGCTGTGCCTCGGCCTGTCGGGGCTTGTGGCGACGGCCGCCTGTTCCGAACGCCGGGACGGACAAAATCCCGAGGGCGTGGTGCGCCTGCTGATTGCCGCAGCCCGCACCGGAGATCGCGCCGGCGTCTACCAGTGGCTGGGTCCCGCAACCCGCGCGCGCATCGAGAACCTGGCCGAAGCCGCCCGCAAGTCGGGCAGCCGCACCACGATGAAGCCCGAAGACTTCCTTTCGGTTGGCTGGGCCCTGCCGACCTGGGAGCCGGACGGTATGCGCACGATCAGACGCACCGATGACGACGCCGAGGTCGAGGTGCACTCGGCGACGGGTGATCGCAACTCGGTCAACCTGGTGCGCGAGGGCACCGCCTGGAAGATCGAACTGCCGGATCGCTAGTGCTAGAGCTAGACACCGGCGGCAGGCTGGTGCCGGTACTGGACCTGCGTCTCTTCAATGACCTCGACGTCATTCTCGTCGATCTCGATGACCAGGTCGTCGAGATCAGCCTGCAGCAACGCAACCTCTGCGCTGCTGGCCTGACCCACGCGCGGCGGGCGGCGGCGCTGACCGACGCGACGTTCGCGCGGGAAGATCCGCCGGTCGACCGCATCGTGGCGCCGCTCTTCGTCGCGTCGGTCGCGGGTCAGCAGTTGCCGGATGCCCTCGACAGTGGGCGGCAGCGGCGCCAGCTTGAGCGTGCGCGCCGAGCAGCCGTGGCACATCGGCACCGAACGGCTGTGCACCTCGACCAGGCGCAGCTGATCGCGGCGACGTTCTGTGCAGATCACACACGCCGCACCGAAGCCCACCGGGCGCGATTCGACCCAGCGGGCGTAACAGCCCCAGCAACGACCACGGCGCAGCTCGGATACGGACGCGCCGCATACACCACATTCAAGGCTTCCCCGATGGGCCCGATCGACCTCAATGCTCATATCCCACCCGTAGCGCCATCCGGAGAGGTGCGCAAATTTTTGGTCCTGAGCGAACGAACCTTTAGGTGCCGTCGATGCGGCCGACCGCGCACAGCATCTCGCCCGCGAAATAAAGGGCGTCGTCGGGATCGTTGATGCGCTTGGGGCGCAGGAACGTGTTCAACACCACCCCTGAAGCGTCCCGGCGGGCGGCCGGCTCGGGCGGATAGACGTAGCTGCGACGAACGAGTCCGCCGCGCGATTCGCGAAAGACAATCCGCCCTTCGAGATCCACGGCCTCGACCAGGCCGACGTGGTTCGCGCACGATTGCCCGCCGCCTTCCAGGTCGAAGAACAGCACGTCGCCGGCGTGCGCCTGCGCGGCGGGAACCAGTCGATGCCGGGCGCTGACATACGCGAACAGGGCGCCCACCGTGCCGTCGGTGCCAAAGCGCAAGCCCCGCGCCCGCAACGCGCGTTCGACCAGTTCAGCCGCGTCGGGAACCGCCGAGCCGTGTCGCCACGCCGTCGTCGTGCTGGCCTTGGCATCCTTGCGGGCGGTGGCGGGGCGGAACACCGGGGAGGCGACACTGCGGCTGCGCACCGAAGTCGCACAACCGAGACTGGCGACGGCGCTGGCGACAAGGACAGCGCCCAGCAGGGGCCACACCCGTTGACCATCAAAGCGCTTCATAGGATGAACTGTACGACATGTACGTAAATTGTATACTTTTATCCACATGGCCAAGATTCGACGCATCAGCCCGATCGGCTATGATTCGGTAACCATGCGACAAATCGTCATCGTCGGCGCCGCCCGCACGCCCATCGGAGCCTTCCAGGGTGAACTGGCCAGCATCCCGGCCACCCGGCTGGGCGGGATCGCCATCAAGGGCGCCCTCGACCGCGCCGGCGTGGCGGGCGATCAGATCTCCGAGGTGCTCATGGGATGCGTGCTGCCCGCCGGTCTCGGACAGGCGCCCGCGCGACAGGCGGCGAACAACGCCGGGTTGCCCCGTTCCGTCGGCGCGGTCACCGTGAACAAGGTCTGCGGCTCGGGGCTGAAGGCCGTCGCTTTGGGCGCGGCTGCCATCGGTGTCGGCGACGCCGAGATCGTCGTGGCGGGCGGAATGGAATCCATGACCCTGGCGCCGTACCTGATCCCCAAGGCGCGCGAAGGGTTGCGCATGGGCCATGCCCAGCTTGTCGATTCGATGATCCAGGATGGTCTGTGGGATGCCTACGGCAACGTTCATATGGGCGACTGCGGCGAGCTGTGCGCGCGCGAAAAGGGCATTTCGCGGCAGGAACAGGACGCCTTCGCGGCGGAATCCTACCGTCGGGCGCGCCAGGCGCAGGCCGCCGGCAAGTTCAAGGACGAGATCGTCGCGGTCGAGATCCCGCAGCGCAAGGGGCCGCCCAGGATGATGACCGAGGACGAATCGCCCGGGCGCGGTGATCCCGACAAGCTTGCGTCGCTGCGGCCGGCGTTTCAGAAGGACGGCACGATCACCGCCGGCAACGCGTCTTCGTTGAGCGACGGCGCGGCGGCGCTGGTGATCGCGGGGGCGGACACCGCCGCGCGGTTGGGCGCCAAACCCATCGCGCGCATCGTCGGCAGCGCGGGCCATGCGCACGCACCCGAGTGGTTCACGACCGCGCCCGCGGGCGCCATCGAGCGCTTACTGGACAAGGTCGGCTGGAAAACCGGCGACGTCGATCTGTGGGAGCTGAACGAGGCCTTCGCCGTGGTGTCGATCATCAACGGCCGCATGCTGGGACTTGATCCGGCGCGCGTGAACATTCGGGGCGGGGCGATTGCGCTTGGCCATCCCATCGGTGCCAGCGGCGCGCGCATCCTGGTGACGCTGTTGTCAGCCCTGGCGGATACGGGCGGCAAGCGCGGCGTGGCGGCCCTGTGCATCGGCGGCGGGGAAGGCATCGCCATGGCGGTCGAGCGCCTGTGACGGCCGCCGTCAGCCGGATGGGCATCGTCGGTGCCGGGCAGATGGGCCGGGGGATCGCCCAGGTGGCGATCGCGGCTGGCATCGAAGTGACCCTGGTCGATGCGGTACCGGCGGTGGCGCAAAAGGGGCGTGCGGCGATCGTGGCGACGCTGGCCCGCCTGGTCGACAAGGGCAAGCTGACGAGCGCCGAGCGTGACGCGCAGCTGGCGCGGCTGTCCGCGGGCGCAAGCGTCGCGGATCTGGCGGGCGCTGATTTCGTCGTCGAGGCGGCATCCGAAAACGTCACGATAAAGGAACGTCTCTTCGGCGAGCTTGACCGCGCCTGCCACCCCGACGCCATCCTGGCCAGCAACACCTCATCGATCAGCATCACGGCGCTGGCGGCGCATACGGGGCGCGGCGATCGCGTCGTCGGAATGCACTTCATGAATCCAGTTCCGCTGATGCGACTGGTTGAGATCATCCGCGGCAAGGCGACGTCGGACGCCACGTGCGAAACGACGCGGGCGCTGGCGCACCGCCTGGAAAAAGAGACCGTGATGTCCCGCGATGCGCCCGGCTTCATCGTGAACCGCGTGCTGATGCCGATGCTGAACGAGGCGTGCTTCGCGCTTGCCGACGGCGTCGCCAGCGCCGAGGACATCGACAAGGGGATTACGCTTGGCCTCAATCACCCGCTTGGACCGCTGGCGCTGGCGGATCTCATTGGCCTGGACACCACGCTGGCCATTCTTCAGGTGATGCACCGGGAGCTGGGCGACGACAAGTACCGTCCGTGTCCGCTGCTGGCGCAATACGTGGCCGAAGGCCGGCTGGGGCGAAAAGCGGGCCGCGGATTCTACGAATACATCTAGCCTTCGCGTGACCCATGGGACATAGCCGGACGCGCCCTGGCCCTTGCCTGCCCCTGGCGGCGGGCTTGCTGTTGCTGGGGATGGCGCTGGGGCTGTTCTGGCGCGCCCTGTTCGCCGGCGAGACATTCATCGAGCGCGATCTGACGACCTATTACCGCGCGGCCAAGTCCCTGGTCGTGCCGCTTGTCCGTGCCTCGGGAGGACTGCCGCTGTGGAATCCTTTCTTCGGATCAGGCCAGCCGTTTGCCGCCAATCCCGAGCACGAGATCTTTCACCCCGCGACAGCGTTGCTGTTCCTGCTGCCCTTCGAATGGGCATTTCGCCTGCAGATCATCCTGCCCCTGTTCGTCGGTGCGGGCGCCATGTTCGTACTGCTGCGGACGCTGCGGCGCAGCCGGCCGGGCGCGCTATTCGGCGGATTGACCTGGGGTTTCGGCGGCTACCTGCTGTCGACCACCAACCTGCTGCCCATCCTGTTCGCGGCGTCGGTGCTGCCCCTGGTGCTGAGTTTCGCGGTCCACGTGGCGCGCAAGCCCGGCGCTGCCAGCATCGCGGGCCTGGCGCTGACGGTGGGCCTGGTTTGCCTGGCGGGCGAGCCGTCGACATTGATGATGATGCCCATCCTGGGCGGGGCGGCTGTTCTGGCCGATCGCGCGCGGCCGGATCGCCGTGGAACGACGGCCCTGGCGGCGGGGTTGATCCTTGGCATCTGCGTCGGGGCCGCCACGTTGTTGCCGGGGGCGCATCACGCCGGCAAGACCATCCGCGCGACGGGGCTGCCTGATTCGGCAGCAAATGAATGGTCCATGCCGCCCGTGCGAATTCTGGATCTTGTCGCGCCCAACGTCCTCGGCCACGTCGACCGCAGCGACGAGAAACGCTACTGGGGCGGGTCGCTGTACCCCGGCAAGCACTTTGCCTTCTTCTATTCGCTTTACCCAGGACTGTTGGCCAGCGTCCTTGGCGTGGCCGCGTGGATTCGCCGGCGGCGCGCGTTGGCACCGTGGCTGGTGGTCGCATGTGTCGGCTACCTGGTGGCACTCGGCGAGCATTTCCCGCTGTGGGGGCTCCTGCGTCGCCTGCCGCTGATGGCTGGGCTGCGCTACCCGGAAAAATTCGCGCTGCTTTTCATCTTGCCGCTGACCGTCGCCTCCGCCCACGGCTTCGATCAGATCATTCTTGGGCCCGGGCGCGCGCGGCGGCCGGTGATGCGCGTCCTGTTGGGCTTTGGCCTCGCGGGCGCCGTCCTCGCGGGAATCCTTTGTCGCGACGCCGGCCTTCGGATCGCCCTGCCCGACGCGATTCGCCTGGGCTGCGCGGCCCTCGCGTCGCTGGCCGTTATCCGGCTGGCGCCGCGCCTCGGCCGAACGCGGCTGGCCCTGTCGGTGTGCGCGCTCGGGGCCCTGGATCTACTGGCGGCCGGGCAGCAGCTTGTGAAGACCGCACCCATTGCCGCGGTCAAGACGCCGCCGGTCGTCCTGCGGCCCTTGCTGGCCCAACCGGCCGACGAGCGGCTGTTTCACCTGGCGGCGTGGGATCCGGACCTGTCGATCGTCGGTGGCCTCGCCGCGCCGCCCGTGCCCGCACAGTGGGGTTTGGCAACCACGCTGGAGGTGGATTTCGACATGACCTTCCTGCGCTGGACCAACCAGGCGACCGATCTTTTCTGGGACGCCGTGCGTGCCGATCAGTCATTGGCGCAGCCGCTGTTGCGCCGACGCGGGGTCACGGCCGTGCTGAAATTTCGCGACGGTGTCCGATGGGAAGGCAAACACCTTTGGGCACCCGGCGGGGCCACGCCCCTGGAACTGCTGAGGACGTCCGCGCCCTTCGCTTTCGCCGCCGCGCGCATCGAGATCGTCGACGGCGACAGCGCGTGGCTGGCCACGATGCGCCGACTCGGCCAGAAGATCCCGGAGACCGCGTGCGTGGACAGCACGGAACATCTTCTTGTTTCGGATCCGCCGTCACCCGCGACGGTGACAGTCGCACGCCGCACGCCGACGCGCATCTGGCTGGACGTCGACGCGCGTGGACCGACGCCGTCGTTCGTGGCCATCAACCAGACGTGGGATGACGGCTGGCGCGCAACCGTCGACGACGCACCGGCGCGCCTGTTGCGGACCGACATCAGCCTGTCCGGCGTGCAAATCCCGCTCGGCCGGCACCGACTGGAACTCAGCTACCGCGACCCGTGGCTGGAAGCGGGGCTGGCGGCGTCGTTGTTCGCGGTCCTGGCGTGTGTGGCGCTGGCGTTCATCGGGCGGCGCGCCCGCGCCTAAACCTGTGCTGCCAGGGCGGGCGGCAATTGCGCGCGAATCTCGTCCAACCCCACGTCCTGCAACACCGCCTGCCCGGGGCCGGGACAAAAAACAAAACGAACCTTGTCCGAGCGCCGCTTCTTGTCGACCTCGATGCGCGCGAAAACCGCGGGGGTCAGACGCGCCGCCACGTCGACGGGCAAGTTCAGCCGCGCCAGCAGGCGGGCCGCGCGACCCACCAGCGCCGGGGGTGTCACGCCGCGGGCCGCGCCCAGCGCCAGCGCCGCCACCATGCCCAGCGACACGGCCTCGCCGTGACGAAGACCCAGATTCGATTCGGTCTCGACTGCGTGGCCCACGGTGTGGCCGAAGTTCAGGATGGCGCGGCGGCCCCCTTCGCGTTCGTCCTCGGTCACGACATCGGCCTTGATCCGCACGGCCGCGGCAATCACGGGTTCAAGTGCCTGTGGCGTCCACGGCCCGACGTGGGCTTCAAGCGTCGCCAGCAACGGCGCATCCGCAATCAACGCCGCCTTGACCACCTCGGCCAGGCCCGCGGCCTGCTCGCGCACCGGCAAGGTTTCCAGAAAGCCCAGGTCCGCGATGACGGCCCGCGGCTGGTGAAAGGCCCCGACAAGGTTCTTGCCCGCCGGCAAATCCACCCCGGTCTTGCCCCCGACCGATGCGTCCACCATCCCCAGTAAGGTCGTCGAGCAAACCGCAAACGGAATCCCGCGAAGATAAACAGCCGCCGCGAACCCCGCGTGATCACTGGCCGCCCCGCCACCGACACCTAGGATGGCCGCGCCGCGATCATAACCATTTTGCGCCAGCCACTGGCACGTCGCCTCGATGGCGGACAGCGTCTTGGCGGCCTCACCGGCCGGCAGATCAAAGCACCGGACGGCCGGCATGCGCGCCGACAGGGCCGAAACCAGGGCAGCCACACGTGGGGAAATCTGCGCAAGGAGGCCGTCAACCAGAACCGCGACACCGGAGACACGCCCGAGGGCCTGCGCCAAGACCTCGGCCTCCTGCGCAGCAGAAAAACTGCCGATAGACACATCGTAGCGACGATCGCCCAGGGGAACGGGAACGGTGATCACGATTGCGCCTAGCATCCGGGTGAACGAGCCGATCGTCAACCTCGGTGCCGGCTGTGAAAAATGTAACGAAAGGCATTCGTCGGGAACTTGCACTGCGTCCAGCTGTGTCGTTCTGAAACGCCCCCGGAAGGAAGCCATGGTCAGGTTCGACTTCAACCCTAAACAGTTCGGTCGACTGGGATTCGCCCTGGCCGGTCTATTGGCCGCATCGTGCACCGGGTCGATAGAGATGATGGGCGCGGGCGCGGGCACTGTCGTCGACCCCGGGGCGGCCCCGGCCAACAAGCCACCGCAGATGACCGGGACCGGCGGCGCCGGCGGGACTACCCAGGACCCGCCGCCCCCCACCGGGATCCCGTCGGCCGTCTGCAAGCCGTCTGTCTCGGTCTCAACCCCTATCCGCCGCCTGTCGCGTCGTGAATACAACAACACGGTCGCCGATCTGATTGGCGACAAGACGGCGCCCGCGGCGGGCTTCCCGCCCGAATTGATAACGACCGGCTTCGATACGGCGGCCGATGCCTCGATGCTGAACGAGGGCATCGTCGACAATTACCTCGATGCGGCCCAGGTTCTGGCCCAGGCGGGCGCGGCCAATCTTCCGGCCCTGCTGGGCTGCGATCCCGCGACCAAGGGCGAGGACGTTTGCGCCGGTCAGTTCATCACCGGCTTCGGGCGTCGCGCCTTTCGCCGGCCCCTGACGCCTGAAGAACAGGGGCGTTACCAGGCCTTGTATGCAGCCACCAAGAAGACAGCCGGATTTGCGACCAGCATCGAACTGGTCCTGCGGGCGTTCCTGCTGGCGCCCCAGTTCATGTATCGGGTCGAAACCGGCAACCAGCCGGGGCCACGTCCCGGCCTGCTGAAGCCCACGCCTTATGAAATGGCGACGCGCCTGTCCTATTTCATCTGGGGCTCGGCACCGGATGATGAATTGCTGGCGGCCGCTGATGCCGGTCGGCTTGCAACCGCCGAACAGGTTGCCGCCCAGGCGCAAAGACTGCTGGCGCACGACAACGGCGGCCGCCTGATTCGCAGTTTTTACGGTCAATTACTGGGCCTCGGTCGGCTGGCCGATCTTTCACGGGGCCCGCTGTTTTCGGCCAGGCTTGCCTCGGCCATGCAACAGGAAATCGACCTGTACTTCGACACGATGATCCGCAAGCGCAAGGCAACCTGGCCCGAACTGCTGACAAGTCCCGTCGGCTTTGTTAATACCGACTCGGCGCCGGTTTACGGAATGTCGGGGGTTTCCGGATTGCAGCTTCGCGAGATCGCGCGTCCGGCCGATCGCTACCGTGGCTTTTTGACCATGCCGGCGTTCCTGACGATGCGGGCGCTTCCCAATCAGGGCTCGCCCATTCTGCGCGGGAAATTCATTCGCGAGAAGATTCTGTGTCAGCACATCCCCGACCCACCGCCCAACGTCGACACCAAGCTGGCGCCCGCGGACGCGACGACCACGGCGCGGCAGATCCTCGAGGCCAAGACCCAGACGGTGCAACCCTGCATGACGTGTCACACGCTGCTCAATCCGCCGGGATTTGCCTTCGGGAACTTCGACCAGATCGGGGCCTGGAACGTCACCGATGCCGAGAAGCGCAACATCGAAACCGGTGGCTCACTGGAGGGCACGGATGTCGACGGGACCTTCAAGGGGCACCTTGACCTGATAGACAAGCTGGCGAAAAGCGAAGAAACAGCAAGTTGCGTGGGCAAGGTCTGGTTCCGCTATGCCATGGCCCGCATGGAATCTGTCGACGACGGATGCATCCAGCGGGATCTGTTGGAAACCTTCAAGGCGTCGAAGGGCGACATTCAACAGGTCCTGCTGAAACTTGTTACCACCGACGCATTTCTTTACCGCTAAGAGCAAGACCTCGGAGACCAGATCCATGAAACTTTCTCGACGGACAATGTTGCGCGGCCTGGGCGGCGTATCGGTCGCCCTGCCGTTTCTCGAATCTGCGGGCACGGTCTTCGGTGCGGCCGGGCAGGCGCCGAAACGCGTGGTCTTCATCTTCAGCAGCACCGGCAGCGTGCGCAAAAACTGGAAACCCGCGACGGTGGGGCCCAATCCCGCCCCAACGCCGATCCTGAAGCCACTGTGTACCCCTGAACTGAAGCCGTACCTGACAGCCCTTTCAGGTCTCAACATGGATGCCGGCGGCGGGGTCAATACGCACCTCGAGGGCATGGCCACTTGCATGACGGCCTCGCAAAACAAGGGCGATTTTGCTTCCGGCATCAGCATCGACACGGCAATTGGCAAAAACTTCAAGGGCGTAACGCCCTTCGAGTCATTGCAATTTGGTGTCAATACCAGAAATCCGCCCAACGGATTTGGCGATTCGTTCATCACCTACCGGGAAAAAGCCGGCGGCGGGGTCGAGGGCCTCTACCCCGAAGACAACCCCATCACGATGTACGGCAAGCTGTTCGCGAATATCTCCGCGAACGGCGCGCCATCGCCTTTGATGGTGCAGCAACTGGCCCAAAATCGCAGCGTTCTGGACTTCGTGATTGACGAACACAAGCGACTGGCGGCCACGCTGTCGGGGGCCGATCGCTCGCGACTGGAAGAACACGCGACGATGATTCGCAATCTGGAACAGCGCCTGGCGATTGTGAATACCACCTGCACCAAACCGAAGCAGGCGCTGACAACTGTCGGCTCCACGTCCGCCGGCAGCAATGTCCGTCCTATTGCTGAGATGCACATGGATATGATTGCGGCGGCGTTCGCCTGCGATCTGACGCGCGTGGCGACGTTGCAATTTAGTACCGGCGAGTCGGCCCTGAACTGGGACGACGTCGACAAGTCCCTGAACTTTCGCGCGAGTGGAACTTCGTGGTGGCACGGCATTTCGCATCAGCCGGTCAACTGGGATCCGACCACGGCGACGGGCAATGACCGGGATGCACTGACGGCCATCACGGGAATCCAGGCCTGGTTTGCCGAGCGAATCGCGTCACTGGCCATGCGGATGAAGGGCTATACCGACAGCGACGGCAAGACCGTCCTCGACAACTCGCTTATCGTCTGGGTCACCGAGGTCGCCGAGGGCAACCACCGGATGTCAGATATGCCCTACACGGCCGTGGGTAATCTGGGCGGCGCGTTGAAGTCCAACATCCACCTGGCCTACAACAAGCGTCAGCACGGGGATCTTTTTGCGACCATTGGCACGGCGATGGGCCTACCCGGTTTCACGACATTCGGCCGACAGGGCTATTCCCAGGGCCCGCTGACCGACTGGCTGGCGTAAAGACCACAAAGAAAACGTTCTTCAAGACAAGTGTGTCGTGCAGTAGAGACACACATTTCGAATAAAATCGTCTGCCTGCTGCGTTAATGTGTCCCGGTTAACAACGTGCATCGGCAGTAACATACTTTGTTCTAGACCACCGACGGACCCGTAGCTAAAGATGGAGGTCCATTGTTGAATCGATGTTTGGCCTTTTTGTGCCTCCCGGTTTTGTGTCTGAGTGCATGCGCCCAGTCCAAGACTTCTGCCGGGGCGTCCGTGCCGCCGGGTACGGATGACATGGATATTCCCGCCCAGACGGCGCGGGATGCGGCCGCCGGCCAGGGGATCGATGCGGCCACCGGGCCCGGGGCGATGGCGTCTGACAGCGGTGTACGACCCGCTACAGACGCGCCTGCCTCGGCCGGGGGCGCGGACGCTGCGGCGTCTGTCGGTGCCGATGCCGGCGCGGGCGACGCGGCCCTGGCGCCCGTGCACTGCCAGAACCCGAATATTCTTTTTTGCGAGGATTTCGAAAGCGGCATGATCGACCTTGAACGTTGGCGGCCCAACGCGAACAAGGGTGTTGCCACTGTTGATTCGACCAAGGCAGCGCGCGGCAAGTACTCGCTGCACGCCACGCCCATCGACAACGCCACCGACGGATACCATCTGGGCGGCGTGACGACCAGGGCGTGGTTCCCGGTCGCGGGCCAGCGGCTGTTCATCCGGGCCTTCGTTTACATCATGCCCAACGGAACCGCCCGGCATTACGGCGTGCTTCTGGCGGCGGGGACGACCCGGTACCACGTCGACGTGATCCCCAGTACAGCCGCCCTGAATTCGCCCATCAATTATCGGCTTCTGTGGGACCACGGCGCAAGCCCGGATCCCTCGGCGACTTACGGAAACCCGTGGACGCTGACGCCCACCGGGCGCTGGGCCTGCTGGGAATGGGAATTGCGTGGCACCAACAACGAGGTGCATTTCGCCATCGATGACGTCGAGATTCCCGGTTTGAAAGTCGATTCTTCGATGAATTGGACGGCGCCTCCGATGGCGCAACTTCGTTTTGGTCTGGAAGCGTTCCACCCTTCGGACCCCGGGTTCGGTGTGTGGATCGACGAGATTGCGGTTAGCGCCCAGAAGATCGGCTGCGCCCTTTAGAGGCGAGGAGGTAGATCGATGCGTACCAACCTGTTGTTGCCTTTGTCCGTCGTCGTCCTGCTGGCTGCGGCCGCCCAATCGGCGCACGCACAGTGTCCTGCGCACACCGTGGATTACATGGGCTTCAAGGGCCGCGACTACAAGGATCCGGTTTCGGGAGCCATATTGCC
This sequence comes from Myxococcales bacterium, assembly GCA_025350815.1. Classification (GTDB taxonomy): domain Bacteria; phylum Myxococcota_A; class Polyangia; order Fen-1088; family Fen-1088; genus JANXXE01. The sequence goes on from JANXXE010000193.1 coordinate 49,027, forward strand.
CTATCGTTATTTCATCCCGGCGGGCTACGATCCAAAGAAGGCCTATCCCCTGGTTCTGTACCTTCACCACGCGGGTCTTGCCGGGGACGTGCAGCCGTCGAAGACGACCGACAACTGCAAGCAACTGACGGAAGAGATCGGTTCTGGCGGTTACGGCGGGGTGTTCAAGAACAGCGCGCAGGCCAAGTACCCGCACTTCATCATCGCCCCGCACGCCCAACACAATACCTACGGCTGGGGCGGTGGCATGGAGGGATCGTTGGCCAGTCCCCCGCACGAAATCCAGGCCCTTGTTTACGGAATCCTGTCCGATATACGTCGCGAGTTCACGATTGATCCCAAGCGCATCTACATTACCGGTATCTCGATGGGCTGTTTTGGCACCTGGGACATGATTATGCGCAACCCGACCTATTTCGCCGCGGCGTCGCCCCAATCGTGCGGCGGTGATCCGGCCGGATTGCCGAAGGTGGTTAACTTGCCGATCTGGGATTTCTGCGGGTCGGCCGACCAACTGTTCGCGGTGCAATCGAACAAGATTGCGGCGGCCTTCAAGGCCATGAATCCCCTCGATTTCACCTACACCCTCATTCAGGGCGCCGGACATTCTGTGCACAACCTCGGTTACGACTGGACGGGCCCGCCCAGCTTGATCGATTGGATATTTTCCAAAACCAACAAGTTTTCGCCCGGTGCCGACGGTGGCCCGCCGGGAACGGTCTCCGATGCCGGCGCGGGCGGCGCCAAGGACACGGGCGGGGCTGACACAGCGGGGGCAAGTCCTGACTCGGCATCCGGCATGAAGGCCGACGCGGCAGCCACGTCTTCACCGTCGTCACCAGACAGCGGGTCGACCGGCTCGACCACGGGCCCGGGCGGCGGGACGGCGAAGGATGCCGGCAGCGCCCCCGTCGACGAGGATCCCGCCGTGGGCGGAACGCCGACGCGCAAACAGAGCGGCGGCTTCCTGGGTTGCGCCGTCGGTGCCGGAACTCCAGGGCGACAATCCCGCCCGTCGACGCTGTTCGGCCTGCTGGTGCTCGGTCTCGCCGTCACACTGCGTTTCGGCCGCCGCCGGTTCAGCGCGGACCCGTAGCCCGGCGGCCCGGCCCCTGGGCCGGCGTGAGCATTTGGTCTTCCCAGCGGAACGTACGCAAGGTACGTTCACCGGCCTGGAGGACACAGAGCAATGCCAGACAATATCGCCACAGCCGACATCGGACTGATTGGCCTCGCCGTCATGGGCCAGAACGTGGTCCTGAACATGAACGACCACGGCTACGTGGTGTCGGTGTTCAACCGGACGACTTCCAAGGTGGACGACTTTTTGGCCAACGAGGCGAAGGGCACGAAGATCATCGGCACGCACTCGATAGCAGATCTGTGCCGGACGCTGAAGCGCCCGCGCCGGGTCATGCTGCTGGTGAAAGCCGGCAACCCCGTCGACGAGTTCATTGATCTAATCGTGCCGCATCTGGAACCGGGCGACATCATCATCGACGGCGGCAACTCGCACTTTCCTGATTCGATCCGGCGGACCAAGCAGCTTGAAGCGAAGGGCCTGCTGTTCATCGGCACGGGCGTGTCCGGCGGCGAGGAAGGGGCGCGACACGGCCCCTCGATGATGCCGGGTGGCTCGGGCGCCGCGTGGCCGCACGTAAAGGAGATCTTCCAGGCCATCTGCGCGAAAACGCCTCAGGGCGAGCCCTGCTGCGACTGGGTCGGTGAGGACGGCGCCGGCCATTACGTAAAGATGGTTCACAACGGCATCGAATACGGCGACATGCAGCTGATCTCCGAGGCCTACCATCTGATGAAAGAGGGCGTCGGGCTTTCGAACGACGTTATGCAGAAGGCCTTCGCAAACTGGAACGAGGGCGAGCTTGATTCGTTCCTGATCCAGATCACCAGCGAGATCCTGGCCGTCAAGGACGATCAGGGCCGGCATGTGATCGACACGATCCTGGACGCTGCCGGCCAGAAGGGCACCGGCAAATGGACGGTGTCGTCGGCGGCCGAGCTGGGCGTGCCGATGACGCTGGTGGGTGAGGCCGTGTTCAGCCGCTGTCTGTCGTCGCTGAAGGACGAGCGCGTCGCCGCATCGAAGGTGTTGCGCGGGCCGCAGGCGACGTTCTCGGGCGATCGCGATGCATTCGTTGAGGACATCCGTCGCGCGATGTACGCCGCGAAGATCGTTTCTTATGCGCAGGGCTACATGCTGATGCGCGAAGCTGCCAAAGAGAACAAGTGGACGCTGAACTACGGCGGCGTCGCCCTGATGTGGCGGGGTGGCTGCATCATCCGCAGCCGCTTCCTCGGCAAGATTCGCGACGCGTTCGCCAAGAATCCAGACCTGAGCAACCTGCTGATGGACGACTTCTTCCGTCAGGCGATCGACGATTGTCAGGCGGCCTGGCGACGGGTCGTGGCGCGCGCCGCCGAGACGGGAATTCCGGTGCCAGCGATATCGTCGGCGCTGTCCTTCTTCGACGGCTACCGCCACGGCTGGCTGCCGGCGAACATGCTGCAAGCCCAGCGCGACTACTTCGGGGCGCACACCTACGAGCGCATCGACCGCCCGCGCGGCCAGTTCTTCCACACGAACTGGACCGGCCGCGGCGGTCGCGTGGCGTCGTCGTCGTACACGGTCTGAATCACGCGCGGTGGGCGGGACTGGAATGGCCTGCCGGTCACTCTAGGGATAGTGGGTCCGAGTCCCGCCGCGCCCGCCAAGTCACTGGCATCCGATCACCTGAAGGCCGACGGCCCTCGCGGCCAGGCCAAGCGCTTGATCATGGGTTGCCATCACCAAGGCGGTGCTGCTCCGCTCGCTCCACAAAAGGGCCGTGGCAAGATGCAACGCATCGAGGGTTCCAAGTGCGGTCGGAAACGCTATCCAGCGTGCGAACGCATTCCACCTCGGCGAGGGCGCTGGTGACGCCGGATTCGATGGAATTCCACTGGGCCAACTTTCCCGGCTGGCCGAGGACGATTCTCAAAAGAACCGACGAATCAAGGTAAGCGATCACGATCCGCCCGCTCGCTCGCCAGCAACTCCACGATATCGACTTTGACAGAAAGGGGCGGCGGTAGCCGGATGTCTCGTGGTTTTCGAGCGCCGACAAGCGGACGGCGGATTGAAAGATCTCCTAATTGCGCTTCGATCGGCACGATGCGAGCGATCGGCGTATCCCGGTCGAGCACCGCAACGGTACTCCCATATGTGGTCCTGTTAGCAACGCGGGCCGCCCATGGATGTGATACCTTGCTGCGTCCCCAAACCTATTGACGGAGCCTATCTATGAACTTGAGACGCACGATTCTTCTGATCGGAGGCTTCGGCTTCCTAATTGCCGCTTGTAGCAGCAGTTCGACCCCCGCCAAGGACGCGGCGCCGACCGCTGGCGACGGTTCGACCACGGCGACCGACACCGCCACAACCCAGACCGACGCGGCGGACGTTAAGGCGGGCGCGGACGCGGCCGGCCCTCTGACCGACACGGCAGGGATGGCGGTCGACGCGGCGACTAAGGCGGACGCGGCCGCGACTCAGGCCGACACGGCAGGGGTGGCGGTCGACGCGGCGACGACCGACGCCCTGGTGGGCAACGCGGACACCGCGGCCAGTTCGTGCACGACGTCGGACGCGGGCGCGGCCTGCAACGCGCTGACCAACACGGCCCCCGCGATAACGATTGGCACGGCGACGGGCGACGTGCCTGCGGGTACAGGCGGAACGATCGTGTCGGGGACCTACTTCCTGACCGAACTCAAGGTGTACCCCGGATCCGCGGTTCCAAGCGGCATCCAGTTCATGCAGACGTTGGTGATTTCGGGCTGCGTTGCCCAACTGGTCGAGGGATCAACCACGCACAAGACGTTTAGCCTCACGCCCGTCGGCACCGTGCCCAACTGGAACATGGTGTGCACCTCGAAGGCCGGAGATACGCCCGTTATCGTTTCCGGATACACCGCGACCGCGACGACGTTCGCGATGTACAGCGCCACCAGCAAATTCCACGCGGTTTACACCAAGCAGTAGTCACTTCGACGGCCGAGAAGCCGAAGGCCGGATTGCCGGACGCGCTGGCGCAGAATCGCTTCGGGCTGTCCCAGAATCGTGCCACCCGGCATGCCCGTCGCGCGCGCCACCTGCGGACGGTCAAAGCTTCAGGGCGTTGCCCAGCACAACGCCCTTCACATCAACCTCGGACATCGACGGCGCTGGCCGGCGCTGGCGGATAGAACAGGTCGGCCGACACAATCACGGGCACGCGCGCAACAGCGGGCACCACCCCCTGCATGGCTGGCCCGCCTAGTCTACGGCACGCCGAACCCGCAACATCACTCAATCCTGTAGCCGAATCCCCTTGGTCGGACATCAGGATAGTGGTCGACATGGCCACTGGCTTTCACACGGCTTCCTGCTTGCGCCGGGCGTTGCCCGTGATCTTCGCGATCGGCCCGGCGGTTCTGGGCTGCGGCTCGCCAGCACCCCGCGTAGGCGGCAGCGATCCGCCTCCCGATGATGGTGGCGATCCCGGCCCAACGTCTGTCCCGCCGCCCGGCCCGACGCACCTCGACGCGGCAGTGTCGGGCGGCACTGGCGCGCGGACCGAAGCGGCCGATGCGCCGACCGTGCGCGCGGGCGCGGCGGATACCGCTGCCATGGAAACCGGGACCTCGGACAGCGCAGCGCCGGACGGCGCCGCCGGGGGCCCATCGCGCTGTCCTGGCGCGGGGCTGCTGATCTGCGAGAATTTCGAGAGCGGAAAGATCGACCCCACCATCTGGCGCATCGATGGCAGTCCCGAAATCGTCGCTGACAAGGCGGCCCGCGGCACGCACTCGCTGCACATGCACATCACGCCCAGCGCCCTGGGATCGCGTCTGCGCACGACGGGGATATTTCCCATCACCAACAACACTGTCTACGTGCGCGCGTTCATGTACTACTCGGGCGCGCAGCTTGCCTCCAATCGTCACACCACGCTGTCGGAAGGGATCAATAGCCGGCAGCGTTACCAGCTGGGCATCTATCAACAGCGTCTGCACACGAACTACAACGGCCCTGAGGCCGACGCCGGACCCGTCTCACGTAGTCCCTTTCCTGGCAAGGACCGCTGGCTTTGCATCGAGTGGATGTTTGATGGCAGCGCCACCAGCCAGGTCCGCGTCTGGGTGGACGGGACTGAAGACACCAGCTTGCATCTGACCGGCCGCACGATGGGGCCGTTTTCAACCCTGGCGGTGGGCGCCCAGCAATACGGGGTGGATGGCGCGACCTACGACATCTGGATGGACGAAGTCGCCGTCAGCACCAGCCGGATTGGCTGTCAGATCTAGAACCGCTCTAGAAGCGCGGCACGCCGATCGCCCGCGGCCAGCCGGCCCAGATCCGTTGAATGTCTCAGGAATTCCCAATGACACAGACTGTCTACAGCCGTGGACGCAAGGTGCCGATGGCTATTCCTGTACCTGATGCACCGCTTTCCTATACTGGCGCAACCCCGCAAGGTCGCGGCGTGGGCGGGTTCGTCCCCCGGACGCCAGGGCGTCTTTTCGACGGTCGTCGACAGCCTTCTTGGGGACGGCCTGGGCGTCCGCTTTCGCGCCCGGGGCAACAGCATGCATCCCACCGTGCGCGACGGCGAGTGTCTGATAGTCGCTCCGGTCGCGGCCACGCGAGTGGCGATCGGGGACGTCCTGTTATGCCGGACGCGCGGACGTCCGATCGCCCACCGGGTCCTTTCAATCGAATTGGCGACCGACGGATCGCAGCGTTTCAATCTGCGCGGCGACGCCGTCGTCGACTACGACCAGCCGGTCAGCGCCGACCAGGTACAAGGCAAGGTCGTGGCGGTCGAACGTGAAGGCAAGCTCGTGAGTCTGGAAGTTGCGGGCGGCCGGCTTGGCCGCTTCTTGCTTACTTCGGCCTTGCGACTGCGATCGGCCGCGCCTGCCGCCCAGGCAAGACGCCTGCTCGCGCCGCTGCGACGCGCCTACCTGTCGCCATAGTCGTCGATCCGGCGACGGGCACCTGGGCGTCCAATCGCCGATGCGCAAGTCACTGCGACGATTTGGACTCGGCCAGCGACGGGAACAAGCGATCGCGCAGTCGCAAGGCCGGCATTTCCACCGCCCTTGCCGACGAGACGCCGACCGCCAGACTGCCCGCCACGTAAACGAATAGTTCGCCGCCCCAACCGAGGCGCCAGTGCGCCAGACGCTGAACCAAGGCGGCGACCGCCGGAACGCCAACTACCAACAGGGGCAGGTGCCACAAATAGATCGAGTACGAATACGTTCCCATGCGCCCCAGGGCCGCCGCCACAACGTTGCCGGGTGATCTCCCCGTGTCGGATGCTTTCGCGCGGGTCAAAGACCAGGCGACAAGGCCCGTGAATCCGATGGACAGGCCGCTGAGGCCAATCGTGCGCATGCCAAACTCACCCTGACGCCAGATCGCGGCGGGGGTCAGCAACGCCACAGAGCCGCCCAGTAGCCACGGCCGCAAGCGCGCGCGCGAAAGGAACGCCAGGCGTTCTGGATGCAGATGCCACGCATAGGCCAGCGCCACCCCATAGAACAAAGCGTCCAGGCGCAGGTGCGTGGCAAACATATGTGTCTTGAAGTCGAATTCAGGCCAGCGCCAGCCCACCCACAGGCGCAAGGCCACCTCGCCCACCGCCACAACGACGAAGATGACGGGCAGCCGGTGGATTGCCTGTCGCCGGACCAGTAGCCACAACAACAGCGCCAGCAACAAATAGAAGTGTTCCTCAACCGCCAGGGACCAGGTATGACCCCAAAGGTTCGGGCCGTAGTTCTGGACAAACAAGGCCTCGCACAGCACCGCCCGCAAGTTCACCGTGCGGGACGTGAGCAGCGCGATGCCCGCCACGGTCAGCGCCAGGAACACATAGAACGGCGGGTAGATCTTGAAGCCGCGCCGGATCAGGAATCGGCCCAGCCGCAAGTGGCCCCGCGTACGCAGTTCGCGGAACAGCAAACCCGCCACAAGAAAACCGCTCAACACAAAGAACAGGTCGACCCCGATCCACGCAGCACGGAACAGGCTGCGCCCAAGAATCTGGGGCAGGTGCGCGATGTCGGCCGGCGCCGCGTCGAAACCTTCCACCAGCGCGACCAGGCCGCGGTTCCCCTGCCCCTCTTTGAGATGTCGAAACATGACCAGCAGCACCGCAACGGCGCGCAGAACATCAAGCTGGCGCAACCTCGTTACTGGCGAAGAGTCTCCTGGGGACAAGGCGCGGGCATCATGGCCGAGCGCGCCCGCCGCGTAAACCTCCCGAGTCCACCTCTGTCCACGTTGGCGACCCGTTGGCGACCATTGAAGGTCTGTTACAGTGGCGCCGTGGCGCGTATGGAATTCCGTGCCTGCGGCCTTCGTCGACTGACCCATTGGGCGTTCGCAGCGTTTCTGGCGACGGAATCCGTGGCCCACGGCAACGGCGCCTTCCCCGATACCATCCAGATTTTCGTCGCGCCCGAGCGGGGCGACGAGTTCGTGCTGACCACAAATTTCGGGCTGGTGATGTCACGGGATGGCGGCGCCTCGTGGCAGTGGACGTGTGAACACGGCGACGGCCTGGGCGTCGGGCGCTATGAAGCGGCGCGTGCGCCAAGCCCACGGATATGGGGCCTGTCCGATCTTGGCCTCGCTTTCACGGATGACATCGGCTGCCAGTGGACCAGCGCGGTGCCCGACGGGCGCGTGGCGCCCTACGACCTGTTCGCGGACCCGACCGACCCTTTGCGCCTTCTGATCCTGGTGGCCGGGGGCAATGGCAGCGAGACCTCCATCTACGAATCCACCAACGCCGGTGCGACCTTCGGCCGGCAACTGTACAAGGCGGCCGCGCGCGAGACCCTGACCACGGTCGAAAGCGCACGCTCTGATCCGCGCGTCATCTACGCAACCCTGCTGCCCGCTCGAAATCCCGGACATCCTGTCCTCTTGCACTCCGGCGACGGAGGTTCCACTTGGACCGCGCTCGATTCGGGCCCCGTCGTCGACGCGGAGGACTTGAGAATCGTCGCCGTGGACCCGACGGACGCACGCACGGTCTTCTTCCGGGTGGTCCGGGCCGAACACGAGGAACTCGCCGTCACACGAGACGGCGGCGCGACGTTCACATTGCCCCTGGCCGTTCCCGGCAAGCTGACCGCGTTTGTCCAACTGGCTGACGGCACGCTGCTGGCCGGCGCGGCAAACGGCAATGACGGGGCCGTGTATCGCTCGGTCGATCGCGGCGCGACGTTCACCGAGATCAGTCGGGCGGTGCATCCGCGCGCCCTGGCTGAACGCGCGGGCAAGGTCTATGTTGCCGCCGACGACATTCAGGACAAATTCGCGCTGGGCGTCTCGAAAGATCGCGGCCAAACGTGGCAGCGGGTCATGGGCTTTGCCGACGTCAGGGGCATCAACAGCTGTGGGAATCTGACCGCACTGTGCCGCCCGTCCTGTCGGGCGCAAGTTGCCAACGGCGTGTTCGGGGAAGCAGCCTGCCGCGGCCCACTTATGGATGCCGGGGTGACACCGGTGGTCCCACCCGGTACGGAAGGAGGCTGTGGGTGTCGCGTCTACAATCGAGAGCCCCGAGGATTTTCCCTGCAACTACTGATGGTTCTAGCGTTGCTGCGAAGGCGTTCAACCAAAATGACGAGACGCCGAGGGCGCGGGCCCCAATGGACAGTCCAGCGACTCGTCGCGTGCATCACACATTTTTCGCCATTCGGAAAATAGGGGCTCGCGGCGCGGTCGTTTCTGGTCAATGGTTAAGCGGCAGAATGCGCATTTCGCAGTTTGCCCCTACCTGGTGTGAGCGCAGGTGGTATTCAGAATATTCTTCTAACTGACTGGTGTGGAGGGCGATATGAAGTGCGAACCCCTTCGAGCGCTCCGCAGCGCCGACGCCTCGATATTCTGGCCTGCGGTGCTTTCCTTCGTCCTGGCTTGCTCGTCCGAAGCCCCCGTATGGGACACGGCCGACCTGCCGCCTCCGGGCGCCACCCGCGGTCAGCTGGCTGTTTTCGTCGCGGACCTGGACAACGGCACGACCGAATATCAGTACTTCCTGCGCGTCGGCGACGACGAACGCCGGTTGCGTTTCGAGCAGCCCCCGTCACTGGACCCCGGCGCTGTGGTGGACGTATGGGCCCGGCCCAACAGCGACGGTGAACTACTGGTGACCCGCTTCGAGACTGTGAAGACAGCCGTGGCGACCGTGGACAGCGTCAAACAGCGGTTGATCAATGGCCCCGCCGCACGCCCGCGAAAAATCGCGTTCGTGATGGTCGACATCGGGGCGGGCGTCAACACGACCGAGGCCGCCGTGACGACCCGACTGTTTGGTGTTGGCGCCACGGACGCATCCCTGCGGCAGTACTACATCGAGGCGTCGTACGGTCGCCAGGATCTGGGCGGCCAGGTATTCGGCCCTCTCAAGTACACGATGACCGGATGTGACACCTCGGCGCTTGCCAAGACTTTGAAAGCGATGGTGCCCACGGGCTTCGACCACTACTTGTGGTACCTGGGTTCGAAGAACGCCGCGTGCGCCTGGAGCGGTCTTGCGTCACTGGGAACCCCAAACTCGCCGTCGCGGGACACCTGGTACAACGCATCTACCAACTGCGTGGTGCTGGTGCAAGAACCCGGTCACAACTTCGGGATGAAGCATTCTTCGTCGCTGAAGTGCCCCAATGGCGTGGTCTTCGAGGACGCGCCCAACGGCACCTGCGTGCATTCGGAATACGGCGATTCCTACGACCCCATGGGCCGCGCCTGCCGCCACATGAATTCCTACCAGAAGGCCTACCAGGGCTGGTACGGCAGCTGTAACGTGATCGACGTGACGTCGACGGGAACGTTCACGCTGTTGCCGACCGAGTTGCCTTGCGACGGCGTGCAGTCGCTGCAGATCGCCATGCCGAAGTCGCGTCCGTTTGCCCGCAGCGGCGGCGGCGGCGCCGACAGTACGGTCAACCTCACCCACTATTATGTCGAGATGCGAAGCGGCGTCGGCTTCGACAAGGGCTTAGCGCCGCAGGTGCAGATTCGCGTATCCGGTGACATCCGCCTGCGCACGCAGGGCGGGCTCAACAGCTGGTTCCTGGACATGAATCCTGCGACCGCCAACCTCGACGGCCTGGCGGCCGGGGGCACGTACACGGATCCGGCGGGCACCATCAAGATCACCGTCCAGGCCATCGATGCGGCCAAGGCAACCGTCAACGTGGAAATTCAGGGCGGCACGGGCGGCCCCACCTGCCAGGACGGCACGGCGCTGGCGGCACCCGGACCGGGCCCCGAAAGCTGCGCCGCAGCGCCGTCGATTCCCGGCGATGCGCCGCCTCTGTCACTTGGCGACGGCGGCGTGCGCGACGGCGGCGCGACAACGCGGCCGACCGACGGTGGCGCTGCTACGGCAGGACGCAGGGACGCGGCCAGCGAGGATGTTGCGCCACCGAGTCCCGATGTAGCGACCATGAACAATCCACCCCCGCCGGACAGCGGCGTCGATAGATTCGCAGATGCTGTGGGCAGCGCGGTGGCCACGGGGGACGGCGATGACGGCGGCACCTCCGTCCCGTCTCGACAGGTCAACGGGGGATGTGGCTGCCGCGTCGACGGGAATCAGGACGGCGGCGGCGCCTTGCCCCTCATCTTGGTCGCCGGTCTTTTCCCGATCGTGCGACGGCGTTTCAGGGCCCGGGCGTGAACCGGGGTTCACGATTCGTGATGGCCGTGGCGCTGGCGGGTGCCGGCGCGTGCCTGGCCGCGTGTGCGACGATGCTCGGCTGCTCGTCCAAGCCGGCCCCGGCGCTGACGGACGCCGCGACAATGGGCGGCAAAGGTGGTCAAGGGGGCGGTCAAGGGGGCGGTCAAGACGGCGCGCAAGGGGGGACGGAAGCCGGGACGCCGGCATTCGTGGGTGTAGCCAAGAACTGCCTTGAGCTGCGCCAGTGCACCTTCGCGTGCAAGACGGACACAGCCTGCGTCACACGCTGCGTGACCCAGGCGCCCGCCGATGCGCAGAAGAAATTCCAGGCAGTGCAGATGTGCAGCACCAAATCCTGCCCCACGCGCGACACCGAATGCCGCTGCATGGCCGAATGCCTGTTCCCGTCGGATTGCGCGGACGTCCTCGACGAATGCACGGTCGGGCACGAAGATCCGTTCTGCGAGGCGAATTGCCGGTAATTCAGGCCGGTCGGCCGAGCCGCGCCAGGTAGTCCTGCCAGGCTCGCTCGGACGAGCGGCGGCAGTAGGCCGCCACCAGCGCGCGCGCTTCGAGGGGGACCGCGATGATCATGTCTTCGGCGTAGACCACATAGGGCGCACGCCCGTCGGCGCGCAAGGCGTCCATCACCACGTCAAGCGGGGGCCACTGGTCGGCCTTGTGCGGGGCGGGCGGCGGGGCCGCAAACAGACGGGCATCGTCAATGAAGATGAAATGCTGGAACGGTGACGCCGCCGCCGCGGCAAGTTCCTCAAGCAAGGGACACTCGTTTCCGTCGCCGAAGGTTTCGCCGTCGCTCCAATGTCCGTCCAGCCACAGGAAGCCCGGACCCGAAGTCGCGTCGAGAATCCGTCGCAGTTCGGTGCGCGAGTCGCCCAGAACGAAGCTGAGATTGCTCAGTGCCGCGTGCGCCCGGGACGCGGCCAAAAACAGCGCGGGCGCCGCCTCGATCGTCGTGACACGCGCGAAGTGCCCCGCCGCCCACGCGGCCGTCGCACCCAGGAACGTCCCGGTTTCGACGAAGTCGTCGATTCCGAAAGCGTCGCGTAGCGCGAGCGTCAGCTCTTTCGGCGGCCCGGGGTGGACCAAACCCATGCACCGACCTTAACCCGGCAGCGGGGAAGAGCAACTAGTCCCGCGCCGTCTCTTCGTTTCAGTGGTTCAATCTGTCTACACAATCCGACGATGTGTCCGATGAATGGGCTTCGTCTCCGCTGCCGCCCCACATGCCTGTGCCGTGTGCCTGCTCGCCTCGTGCGGCCGGGTCGGCTACGGGAACCTCAGCGACAGGGCGTCCATCGACGTCGCGGTCGCCGATGCCGAGACTGACCGAACGCCCACGCCCGACTACGCGCCCTTGCGCAGCCCTGACAGGCAGACGGTGTGACGTTTCGCCTGCGATTCGTCCCTACATCTGCCCGGTGACGGTGTCCGGTGTCCGGCAGTCAAACCAAGCGGAGGCTCAGATGCACGCGATCTTTCGTCTAGCCCGATGTCGAGTTGCGCCACTGGTATTGCTGGCGGTCTGTACAGCGACGCAAGGCTGCGGATCGCCCGCGGCCCGATCGCCCGTCACCACAGACGACAGCGATCGAGACGCTGCGGGCGGTGGCGCGCCGGCCGATGCGATGACGTCCACGACCAAAGGAGACAACGCCTCGCCCGTTCCGAAGGTGGATGCCCTGGGGACGATCGACGTGGCCACTGTGGCGGGTCCGGACGCGGGCGGCGACGCCCGGCCTGTCGTGGGTGTGGACGCCGGTGCGGACGGCTCCGTGAGCGCACCGGCAACGCCGGGCTGCTCGAATCCGGACTATTTGCTGTGTGAAGACTTCGAAAGCGGAACCCTTGATCCGGCCAAGTGGAAGGCAGTCCCCGGGGGCACTGCGGTGGTCGAAAAAACGCACCCCGGTCACGGCAGCTATGCGCTGCACACCACGGTTCCCAAGAACGGCACAACAGCCCGGATCATCAGCGCCGATGACTTCGCCTTCGGTGCACAAACCGTATTCATACGGACGCTGGTGTACATCGACCAGAGCGCGGCCCCGTTTCAGTTCTCAGCACTGCGCGTCGGCTCGGCCAACGGACAGCTACATCAATACGACATCAATTTCGACGCCAAATATCAATTCCGGATGCTTTGGTACAAAAGCGGAGGTGGCGCGGAGCCCGACCTGATCTTCACGAACGTCATGCCCCAGTTCGGTTCCTGGCATTGCTGGGAATGGGAAATCCGCGGAGCCACCAACGAAGTCAATTTCGCGATCGATGGCAAAGACATCCCGGGCATGCACGTGCCAGCGACAAAAGGATGGACCACGCCGGCGCGGGCAAAATTGGTCGTTGGCAGTTCCACGCCACACCCGGACACCATTCCCGCCAACGGCTTGCATCTGTATTTCGACGACATCGTGATCAGCAGCAAGAAGATCGGCTGCCCCGCACCCTGACGTCATGCATGCGCCCGGACCCGGTCGGTCCCGAGGGCTGCCGTCAAAACATCGAGACGGGGAAACGCGTGGCCCAGGTGCTGCGTGAAGCCCTCGGCATAGCGCACGGACGGACGGCCAAAATCGCGCGCGCGGTCGGCGGACTGCCGGTACATCCACGCCAGGTAATCGTCCTCGCCGTGCTGTTCCTGCAACCAGGTCCGCTGCGAGGCGTGCGACGCCAGCATTTGCTCTTTTGTGGCGATGACGTCGGTGACGTCCACCATGAACGGGGCCGGCACGCGGTGACCGAAGTGGTCCACCAGATCGATCGGATCCGCATAAAGAACGGTCGGAATTCCCACACACGGCGGCAGCGACAGGCCCCCCTGACTTTCCCGCACGCCCGGCATGGTCGAAGCGAAGGCGGCCTCCCGCACGATGCGCGCGGTCTCCTGGTGGTCCGCCATGTAGTCGAGGGGTGACGGAACGATGACAAGATCCGGCCGTACCTGCCGCAGGAAGCCGGCCAGCCGACGAGTCGCCGCCTCGCCGAAGACGATCTTGAGATCCTCGAAGCCGAGACACGTATAAGGGGCATCCAGGATGGCAGCGGAAGCGGCCGCCTCTTGCCGGCGCAGCGCCCCAATTTCCTGCGGGCCCAGCGTCGACGAGCCCAGATCGCCGGCCGTCATGGTGGCAAGGTGCGGACGCCACCCCGCCTGCCGGAGCAACGTCAGCGTTCCGGCGCAGGTGATTTCGATGTCATCCGGATGCGCCATGACGGCCAGGACGGTGGGCATTGATCGTTAGCCGAGTTCCGCCAGTCGCACCGTCTTGCCGGTCGCCGCCGACAGATCCGCTGCGTACACCACCCGATGCGTTTCAAGCGCGGTGTCGAAATCGGTCAGGGGCATCTTCTGCCCCTTGAGGGCGGCGTCGACAAACGCCTGAAATTGCGGCTGGTACGGGTGGTCCTCGACCTTGCCCGAGTCGACCATGTGCGTGGACAGAGTGCTCCACTGGGCCTTCACCATGCCGGGCAACTTGTTCGTGTGCAGGCGGTTGTCGAGCAAACTGCCCTCGCTGCCGACCAGGTGGCAGTGAAAGTAATAGGGCTGGTGACAGTCCACCACCGATGCGACCTTGCCGAGCTTCCCGTTCTTGAACCGTAGCAAGGTCACCGATGTGGTGTCGTATTCGTAAGGAGCGAACGCGGCGTTGCTGGATCGGGTGGAATAGCTGGTCACCTCGTCAACCTGATCGCCCATCAACAACAGCAGCACATCCAGCGCGTGGCATCCGGCGGTCAGGAGACTGGAGCCGCCGAAGTCCTTCTTCACGTTCCACCCAAATTGCCCGTACCAGGGGCCGATGCCGTGGAAGTAGTCCACCTCGCCGTAGTGCACCTGGCCAAGTAGTCCTTGGTCCACGATCGACTTGGCCATCGTGAACTGCGCGCTGAACCGCAGCTCGAAACACACACACGCGGTGACACCCGCGGCGCTGACGGCATCCCGCACGTCCTTCGCGTCCTTCCATGACAGCGCGATCGGCTTCTCGATGATGAGATGCTTACCGGCGCGCGCCGCCGCGATGGCCTGCTCGGGGTGCAGCGGGTGCGGCGTACAGATTGAAATGGCGTCAATGTCCTTGTCGGCCAGCATCCGGTCATAGTCCCGGTACACCTTGAGTGGGATCCCGAACCGTTCGGAGATGCCATTGGCGTCCAGCTCTCGTCGCGAGCACACCGCGACCACGCGCGCGCCCTTTACTGATTTAAGGGCCGCAATGTGTGCGCCCGCCACCCAGCCCAGTCCAACGATTCCGATTCGTAGCTCGCCCATTTTCGTGAACCTCCTGTGAAACTAATACTGCCATAGATGCGGGTTATTTTCGATATATAGCGACAACACGACTTTAATTTGGCAGAATTTACGCTGAAACGCCCTGTATTACATTCTATAGAAAATAATGCATGAAAAAAACGTCGCGTGCTGCCCCCCGACATCGGGCGGAAATCTTAGGCCGAATCGTGCCCTGGCGAACCAGCACACGCATCGAGCTGGCCCAGCACACGGGCTTGAGCCCGGCGACGGTGTCGCGCATCACCCGAGATCTCGTGGACGAAAAGCTTCTCAAGGAGATCACGCGCATTCCCACGAGCGTGGGGCGGCCCACCCGGGGCCTTGAAGTCAACGGCGGCGCCGGAACCGTCATCGGCATCAGCGTCCTCTTGCCCTCGGCCGAGCTGGTTCTGATGGACCTGCGCGGGCAGATCTTGCGCCACACCAGCCACGCGCTCGACGGCACGAAGGGGGCCACCGGTATCCTGGAGCAACTGCAAAAGGCCGTGCGTTCCCTGCTGCGGGCGTGGCCGCCGCGGGTGCCCAAACTGGCCGGCGTGGGTCTGGCGGTACCGGGTGAATGGCACCGGGAGGGCGGCATCGCCGTGAACTACCCGCGCGTTCCCGACTGGCGAAATGTCCCGATCGGCAAGTTGCTGCAGGAATGGACCGGCTGCCCGGTGTCGCTGATCGGCTATGCGCCCGCCCTGGCCATCGCGAAAAGCGCACGCCACGGTGAGACCGATCCCGCCAACATGGTGTGCGTCGAGGTCAGCGAGAACATCGCCATGGGCATCGTCGTCAATGGCGGGGTACTGGAAGGCGTGACCGGAAACGCGGGCGAGCTGGGCCACATCACGATCGATGCCGACGGACCGCTGTGCTATTGCGGCAACCGCGGGTGCCTGGAAACCGTCGCCACGTGCGGGGCGGTCGAGGACGAGGTCAGAAATTCGGACGCGGCCCGCGACGTCTTCGTGAACAGCCGCGCGGTGACCTTCGAGGACGTGGTGACCCTGGCCCGCCAGGGTGATTCGTTCTCGACGCGCCTGTTGGCGCGCGTGGCCCGCACGCTGGGCATTGGGTTGGCGACCGCGCTGAATTTGTTGAATCCCAAGGTGCTGGTCCTAAGCGGGCGCTTCTTCGACGCGGGCGATCTCGTCATGGCGCCGCTGCGCGCATCCATCGCGGATCACACGCTGACGAACACAATGAAGGGCCTGATCATCGAACCGTCCACGCTGGATCGCGGCGCGTCGGCCACTGGCGCCGGCCTGGCCGTGGTCAAGAACGTGGTGGCGACGCTGTGAGATACCTGCGAACGGCCCTGGCCCTGCTGGCATGCGCGCCGGCGGTGGCACAGGCAGCGGCTGACTTCACCGTGCCGCCGGGTTTCTCAGCGCAGGTGGTCGCCGGGCCGCCGCTGGTGGAACGGCCTGTCATGGCCGCGTTCGACGATCGGGGGCGGCTGTTCGTCGCGGACAACGCCGGCCTGAACCTGGACGACAAGGCCTTCGACGCGCAGCTGCCCAACCTTGTCAGGATGCTGGAGGACACCAACGGCGACGGTGTGTTCGACAAATCCACCGTTTTTGCGGACAAGATGACCTTCCCGCAAGGGGCGCTGTGGTACCGGGGCGCGCTTTTCGTTGCGTCGCCGCCGAACATCTGGCGCCTGGAAGACACCGACGGCGATGGGCACGCCGATCGGCGCGACATCGTTGCCTCGGGGTTCCAGTACAACGGCAACGCCGCCGACGTCCACGGACCCTTCCTGCACCCAGGCGGCCGCATCTTCTGGTGCCACGGACGCAAGGGGCACGACGTGCACCAGCTGGACGGAACGCTGGCCTCCAAAGGAAGGGGCGCGCGCGTCTGGTCGGTCAACCCCGATGGCACCGACATTCGCGTCTTCGCGGGTGGGGGTATGGACAATCCCGTCGCCCTGACCTTCACGCCCGAGGGGGAGATCCTGGGCGACGCGAACCTCTTTCATGGGGATCCACGCGGCGACACCTTGATTCACTGGATCCACGGGGGCGTCTACCCGCGTCTGGATCAGGAAGCCGTCCTCGCCGAGTTCCCGCGCACGGGGCCGCCACTTTCGGAGATCTTCAACTTCGGCCACGTGGCGGTGTCCGGCCTGACGCAGCTGCGATCGACGGGCCTCGGGTACAAGGATGGTGTCCTGGTCACCGTCTTCAACACGGGCAAGGTTCTCCGCGCCACGCTCAAACCCCGTGGCGCCACCTTCGAGGCCCGCGTGGACGACTTCTTTGCCGTTCACGATCCCGACGCGCACCTGACCGACGTGGTCGAGGACGCCGACGGCAGCGTGCTGGTCGTGAACACGGGCGGCTGGTTCCGGCGCGGCTGCCCGGCGTCCGGCGAGGCCAAGCCAGAGGCCACCGGCGAGATCTACCGCGTGCGCAAGACGCCACCCGACGCTGACCCGCGCGGCCTGAAGATCGCCTGGACGACCGCCCCGCCTACCGAACTGGCTGCCTATCTGGCGGACACGCGCTTCGCGGTCCGTGAACGTGCCGTGGACACACTGGCGTTGCGTGGCCCGGCGACCATCCCGGCGCTGACGGCGGCTGTTGCAAGGGGCGCGGCCCTGGCCAAACAGAACGCCATCTGGGCGCTGACCCGAAACGGATCACCGCAAGCGCTGCGAGTAATACGCACGGCCCTGGCGGATCGCGATGAACGTGTGGCGCAGACCGCCTGCAACAGCGTCATCACCACGGGCGATCCCGACGCCTGGTCTGCATTGGTGCCGCTTTTGCGCCTGGGCGGACCGACCCTGCGGCGGACCGCAGCTGCGGCGCTCGGGCGAACGGGTCACATCGAGGCGATTGCGCCACTGATCGCGGCGCTTGGGCAGCCGGCCGACCGGTTCACCGAACACGCGCTGGTCTACGCGCTCATCGAGCTCAACAATTTTGACCGCACACGGCGCGCGCTGAATCCCGCCGATCCCCTGCGAACGGCGCGGCTGCTCACAGCCCTCGATCAGATGCGGTCGAGTCGCCTCGACGCCAACACTGTGCTGCCCCTGGTGACCGCCCGAAGTTCGGTGGTCGCCGACGTCGCTCGCGAAATTCTCGGACGACGCCCGGCGTGGACCGCGGCCGTTCGCGTACAGGCGGACCGGTGGCTGGACGGCAAAACCGTGTCACGCCCCGTTGTTCGGACATTGGTGGCCGTCTTGCCAAGACATTTGGCGAATCCAGGCATCCAGGACGTGGTCGGCCGGATGCTGGCCCACCGGGATCCCGCAATTGTCGAGGCCGCGTTCGAGATCGTCGGGCGGGCGCCGGAGGTTTCCCTGCCGACTGGATGGCTTGGGCCCTTCCAGCGCGCGCTTGGCGGGACTGATCAGAAACTGATCGGCACCGCCGTCGAGGCCGCCAAGCGTGTGAAGGACGAGCGTCTGGTGGCGGCGCTACGGCGTCTGGTCGCGGATCCCGATCGCGCACCCGGATTGAGGTTGGGGGCGCTCGCGGCCGCCGTCCACGCGGGAGCCCAAGTGGATCAAAGCGGCTTCACATTGCTGCTGAACCTGCTTACCACGCGTACCGTTCCGCCAAACGCGCCGGCGGCCGCCGGATTTGTGGGGCAGGTTAGCCTGGACGCCGCGCAACTCAAGACCCTGGCGTCGACGTTGCGCCAGGTGGGTCCGGTTGAACGTCCCCTGTTGCTGAAGGCGTTCACGCGATCGCGCGACAAGGACGTGGGTATGGCCCTGGTCGATGTCTTGACCGAGACCGACAGTCTGCCAGGCATCACGGCCGACGCCCTGACGGAGCTTTTCAAGGCCTATGCCCCCGAGGTCAGGACGGCTGCGCAGCCCGCTGTGGACAGATTTCGCGCCCAGACCAACGGGCAGAAGGCGCGTCTGCTGGAACTGGAAAAGGCGCTTGCCACGGGCGATGCCACCAAGGGCGCCGAGATCTACAGGTCGGGTAAGGGGGCCTGCATCACGTGCCACCAGATAGGGCCGCTGGGCCATTCGGTGGGGCCCAATCTGTCGCACGTCGGGAAGATCCGCGCCCCGCGCGATCTGCTGGAGTCCGTTCTGACCCCCAGCGCGACCATCGCCCAGGGCTTCGAGCCCTTCGTTGTCGAGACCACCTCCGGCGACGTGCGTTTCGGCCTGGTGAGGCGCGAGACCGCCGATGCGCTGTACCTGGTCGACGCCGCGGGCGAGACGGCGATCCCGCGTGCCCAGGTGAAAAGTGTCTCGCCGGCACCAGCGTCGCTGATGCCGGAGGGTCTGGATCTGGCGCTGGGCAACGACGATCTGCTGAATCTGTTGGCGTTCCTACGGAGCCTGCAATGACGAAGATCGCCTGCGCCGCGTTGCTTGCCGCGGCTGTCGCCGGTGGCTGCGCGTCGCAACGACCGGTGTCCCTGTTCAACGGCAAGGACTTGACCGGTTTCTATTCGTTTCTGCCAACCAAGGGGGTCAATCACGATCCGGATCGGGTGTTCAGCGTCGAGGACGGTATGATCCACGTCAGCGGGACCGAGTACGGCTACATCGCCACCGAGAAGGAATTCGCCAACTACCGTCTGTCGGTCGAGTACAGGTGGGGCACCCAAACGCACGAGCCACGTCTGAACAAGGCACGAGACAATGGAATCCTGTTTCATATGCGCGGCCCCGACAAGATCTGGCCGCAGTCGATCGAGTTTCAGATCATCGAGGGCGGCACAGGCGATCTACTGCTGGTTGATGGCGCCAGCATGGATTTCGTCGAAACATTGCGCCCCCGACTGGCGGGCTCGAATCTTCTTTCACCCGACGGCCGGCGCATGGTGCGTGGTCGCCTGAACTGGGCGGGCCGATCGCGCACCTGGAAAGACGTGGTGAATTTTCGAGGTAGCCAGGATCTGGAGAAACCCGTTGGCGAATGGAATCAGCTTGAACTGCAAACCGACGGGGGGGCCATAGCGTACGCGGTCAACGGAACCGTGGTGGTCAGGGCCACCGGCGTGACGCCGGACAAGGGTCACATCCTGTTGCAGTCCGAAGGCGCGGAACTCTTCTTCCGCAACGTCCTTCTTTGGAGCCGGGCCGGAATTTAGCCTGTCCCGCCGCACGGGGCGGCACCTGCGTGGTGGCGTTCTACCCCTCCGCCAGACCCGCGTAGATGGCCTGCACGTCGTCATCCTCGTCCAGCGCCGCCAGGAAGGATTCGACCTCGGCGCGCGCCGCCGCGTCCAGCGCCACGGGGGTTTTCGGCCGCCAGCCCAGCGCCACCGAACTAACGTTCCACTTTTGCGCTGACAGTGCCCGGTGGGCGGCGTCGAGGTCCGGGGGATCCGTATAAAAGCGAAACGCGCCGTCGTCGGTCGGCTCGACATCCTGGGTGCCCGCGTCGATGGCTGCGGCCTCGGCGTCGACACCGACCGTGGGCGGCGCGGCCTCGATCATGCCGACGTGGGAAAAATCCCAGGACACCGCCCCCGACGTCGCCAGTTGTCCCTTGCGAAACAGCACGCGCACGTTCGTGGCCGTCCGGTTCTTGTTCTCGGTCAGACATTCGACGATGACCGGCACCTTGTGCGGGGCAAATCCCTCGTACACAACGGTCTCGTAGATCACCTGTTCGTCCAGCAGGCCAGCCCCCTTCTTGATGGCGCGTTCCAGGGTGTCGCGCGGCATCGACGCCTTCTTGGCAGCCTCGACCGCCAGTCGCAGCCGCGAATTCATGTCCACGTCCGCACCCCCGCGCGCCGCGATCATGATCTCCTTGGCCAGCTTGGTGAAGATGCGTCCCTTGGCGTCGGCGGCCGCCAGGCGACCCTTCTGCTTCCACTGCGCTCCCATGACGCCCAGTCCTAGCAGCCCGGGTTCAGAACGACCAGCCGACGTTGATGTTCAGCAAGGGCGCCCACTCGGAAGCTGCACTTTTGTTGCCCGCGCTCGATCGCGCGGCGATACCGATCTTGGCAACGCCCAGCTGGCTGTCGAAAGTGAAACCGGCTGCCGAGGTGAATTTGTAGCCCAGGAAGGGACCAACGGCGGCTCCGTTGGCGGAGGCGCTCACACTGCCGTCACTGGCCGAGGCGTAGATGTACAAAAGCTCGGCACCGATCTGCATGCCGTGCCGGAAATTTCCCAGCAGGTAGTAGCGCAAAGATGTGCCGCCCTCGATAACGGAAGCCCGTGACTCGGTGACAGCGCCCATCACCTTTATGGCACCGGCCCCGGCGACCACGGCCAGGCCAAGTTTGTCCGAAAGCTTGTACTCACCCGTCAGCTCCACGACGGGCAGCCCCAGATGGAAAGGAGAGACGGTGAGGGAAAAGCCTCGAATCGGAGGCTCGGGCTCTGCGGGAACCTGGGACGGGCTTTGCTGGGCCAATGCCGGCGCCGTCAACAGGAGAAAAGACGCCACAATCCCAAGGCAGCAATGTATTTGTCGTGATGTTGGCATTTCACGACGGTATGTCAGGCGGGCAATTGGGCAATTTTTTCGTATTTT
>JANXXE010000099.1 GCA_025350815.1 Myxococcales bacterium
AAGAAATGACCCTCTTGAGGTCACAGATTGTGACCTCAAGAGGGGACCGAAAAAGCGCTGCCGTCGCTCTACTTCACCTGGCTCTTGATCACGTTCAAGGCCGATTCGACCTTTAACAGGCTGCTGAAAAACGCTCGGAAACGGGGTTGCCTCTTGGCATGAGCACCTCCGGCGAGACGTTCAGTATTGAATCGCGGTCGTGCGGAGGTCCCCGTTCTCGCCGTTTGGCGCGAGTGCGAAGGGTCCCAGTCGCATCATCACGTCGTTCCCCACACCAGATTCCGCATTCGGACGAGGTTGTACGCCGCAAGTCCGAATCGAAACACCCAGTCGACACGGCGTGTGCCTCGGTGCCGTGTCTTTCGCAACGTCGCCACGGTCTTCATCCAACCGAAGACTTCCTCGATGCGTTTCCGCTTGCGCTGACTGATCGCGTATCCGGGGTGGCGCGTCGTGCGTCCGTCGATTGCGCCGCGCTTCGACTTCGCAGCGATGTGCGGCGTGAATCCGAGATCGCGCAGGCCCTGGACGAATCCCGCCGTGTCGTATCCCTTGTCGCCGCCGATCGTGGCCTTTCTCGAGGCGAGTCGCGCCGCCATGGCAAGACCTGCCTCGCGTTCACTCCGACCCGTGGCCGCAGTCACGCGGCTATCCACGACCAGACCATGCCGGTTCTCCATCAACACGTGACCCGCAAAGCAGAGCTTCGACTCCGTCCCGTTCGATTTCCGGTAGAGCCGCGCTTCGGGATCCGTCGTCGATTGATGCGTGTCATTGCTCCGCTTCTGGCCGCGGAAATCCACCGTTGGGTTTTTCGGGTCGTCGCTATCGTTTCCCGATCCATCCTTCGGCTTGAAGCTCTTGTGCCCCGCCCAGGCTTCGATCAGCGTCCCGTCGACGGTGAAATGCTCGTCAGACAAAAGACCGGCTTCACGGGCCAAATACAGCACGCGCTCAAAGAACTCGTCCGCAATCGCGGCATCGATCAGGCGATCTCGGTTCTTGCTGAAGGTCGTCGGGTTCCACACCGGATCGTCCGCGTTGAGGCCCACGAACCACCGGTACAGCAGGTTGTAGTCGAGCTCCTCCATCAAGAGCCGCTCGCTGCGCACCGAATAGAGCATCTGAAGCAGCAGCGCGCGAAGCAGGCGCTCGGGCGGAATCGACGGCCGTCCCTCCCGTGCGTAAATCCGGGTAAAGCACGGCGACATGTCGCTCAACACGACGTTGACCATCTCCCGGATCGGGCGAAGCGGATGATCCTCGGGGACGCGGTCCTCCGGGGAAATCCGGCTCCACATCGTGCCTTGCTGACGGTCGCCACCACGCATCGTCCGCTCCCTCCTTCGTCAAGAGCGAATCGTACCGATGAATCGTTCAATCCGAACCGGCGAGAGCCGACTTTTTCAGCATCCTGCTAACCGGTTTCCAGTTGTTCGCGTGCGCCGGTCGGAGGAGACCAAGCCGCCGATCTCGCAGGGGCCGAAGGGTGTTGATTCTCAAAACCTAGGGACCCCTGCCTGAGGTTTTTCTCAGAAGCATTCCCCCCTGTAATTCCGAGTTTCTCAAAACCTTTCCCCCCCTCCTCGCGGGACTGAATGGCCATCGACCACCCTGCTCGGCTTCGGCTTGGCCGAGACGGGAGGGCAGGTGGCGTATCGCGAGGTGGGAATGTTCGAAGTGAAGGAAGTCCTGAGGCTTTGGATCGGCGGCGCTGCGAAGAAGCAGATCGCCCGCCAAGTGGGTTTGGATCCCAAGACGGTTCGTCGCTACGTCGAGGTCGCTCAGGCGAACGGACTCGAGGTGGGCCCGGATCCACCCGGCTTGACCGATGAGCACCTGAGCGCCGTGCTGATCGCCTTGCGTGCCGATGGTGGCCGGCCCCACGGTGAAAGCTGGGCCCTGGCCGAGGCTCAACGTGCGACGATCAAGAAACTCCTTGATGGGCGCGTCCGACTCTCGAAGATTCGGCGCCTGCTCATTCGAAAGGGTGTTCGGATTCCGTACGCCACCCTGCACCGTTTCGCTGTCGCGGAGCTCGACTTTGGCCGGACCGCGGCGACGGTCCCCGTCGCCGACGGCGAGCCCGGGCACGAAGTCCAACTCGATACGGGCCGGATGGTCCTGCTCCGACCCGATGCCCAAGGTCGACGTCGGCGAATCCGGGCTTGGATCTTCACGCCGGGCGTATCCCGTCTGCGCTTCGTCTATCCGAGTTTCCCGGAAACGACGGCGGAGGCGATCGAGGCCTGCGAAGCCGCCTGGGCGTTCTACGGCGGCATCTTCCGCGTGGTCATTCCCGACAACACGAAGGCGATCGTCCAGCACGCCGATCCGCTGGCGCCCACGATCAACCCGGCCTTCCTCGAATACTCTCAGGCCCGCGGCTTTCACATCGACGCGACGCGCGTGCGCCGGCCCAAGGACAAGGCGCGCGTCGAACGCGCCGTCCCTTCCGTCCGGGACGACTGCTTTGGCGGTGAAGAGCTTCGCGATCTCGACCACGCCCGTGAGCACGCGAGGCAGTGGTGCCTTCACGAGTACGGCACAAGACGGCACGGACGCACGCAGCGCATGCCGCTCGAGCACTTCAACGCCGAAGAGAAAGCGGCCTTGCTGCCCGCACCCACCGAGGCGTACGACATCCCGCTGTGGAGTGATCCCAAGGTCCATCGCGATCACTTTGCCCAGGTGGCGAAGGCGCTCTATTCCTTGCCGACACGCTTGATCGGCAAGACCCTCAGGGCCCGAGCTGATCGCTACATCGTCCGCTTCTACGACGGCGCGATCCTCGTGAAGACCCATCCGCGACAGCCGCCCGGCGGGAGGTCACTCGATCGATCCGATCTCCCGGCGCACAAGACGCCCTACGCCCTGCGCGACGTCGACTTCCTCAATCGGCAGGCCGCCGAACACGGTGTCGCCGTCGGGCGCTTTGCGACGGCGCTCCTGGACGGGCCGCTGCCCTGGACCCGGATGCGCCGCGTGTACGCCTTGCTCGGTCTCGCCAAGAAATACGGCGACGCACGGCTCGACGAGGCGTGCACCGTCGCCCTCGCCGCCGAGATGCTCGACGTCCATCGACTCCAGCGCATGCTCGAGGCCGGTCGTACGCAACCCGCACTCCCGGGGATTGCCCCCGTCGTCCCGATCGCCCGTCACCTCCGACCAAAGGAGCACTACCGCTTGCCGCTGCTGAGCCTCGGCAGCAAGGAGACCCGTGATGACGCCTGACACCGTCTCGACCGATTTGAAAGCGACCCTGCGCCGCCTCAAGCTGGGGCGCATGCTCGACACACTGCCCGAGCGACTCGTCCTCGCCCGCCAGCAGAAGATGCCCCACCAAGATTTCATGCTCCTCGTCTTGCAGGACGAAGCCTCGCGTCGTGACAGCCAGTCGGTCGCGATGCGCTCCCAGAAGGCGGGACTCGATCCTGCCATGCGGCTCGAAACCTGGGACGAAACAGCCAAGGTGACCTTCGATCGCGCTCTCCTCAACGAACTCGTCTCCCTGCGATTCCTCGATGCCCACCAGCACGTCGCCATCGTCGGACCCGTCGGTGTGGGCAAGACCTTTCTCTCGCACGCCCTCGGGCATCTGGCCTGCCGCCGCGGCGCCAGCGTGCTCGCCGTCCGGACCGATCGGATGCTCAAGACCCTCAAACATTCCCGGCTCGACAACTCCTACGAGGCCGAGCTGCGCAAGCTGCTCGCGGTCGATCTCCTGGTCATCGATGACTTCGGTCTCGACGCCATGGACCACACCGAAAGCCGCGACGCCTACGACCTCATCACCGAACGCCATCGCGCCGGCTCAACCGTCGTCACCTCAAACCGCGGGCCCGACGAGTGGCTCGCCACTTTCGCCGATCCCGTCCGAGCCCAAAGCGCCATCGATCGCTTCACAAGCAATTCCTACGACCTCGTCATCGAGGGCGAGTCCTACCGGCCGCGCCTGAAACCGAAGCTCGCGTCAGCCGCCAAGAGCCGATCATGAACGCCGGACTCTGCCGCAGCGGAAGCCTGTGGATCCTGCCGGACCCGTGGAAAACGCTCCGCGTTTCCCACCGCTCCTTGGACGGCGCGAAGACCGCGCCGACCACAGGCCCCACAGGCTCGACGACGCTCTCTTTCAGACGGAGACTGGACACCGAGGGATCAGATCGGGCACGCTGAACCCGTCACGCGAGGCAGGGACCCGGGGGGGGAATGCTTTTGAGAAGCAGGGGTCCCATGGTCGTGAGAATCGACAGCTGTCACGGCGCTTGTACTAATGATAGCTGCATAAATAATGGTACGTTCAGCGTAAAAAAGGGGGAAGGGCGGAGTGGGTGATGCACCCTCGGAGATTGCGGCGATTGGCGCGAATGGTTTCCAGGGATTCGATCACAGCGACCATCAGCTCCGGGAGATCATGCGCC
>JANXXE010000100.1 GCA_025350815.1 Myxococcales bacterium
CGCCACCATGCGCAGCGCGGGCACCTCGGCGGCGCTGAGCGCGTCGTAATACAGGCGCGCTTGCTCCGGATGCCGCGCCACCACCGCGACTGAGGCCAGCGGTTCGTGACGAATCAGTTCCTTGAGAGCCTGGGCAAGAAATTCGGCTGCCTCCCCCGCTGACGCGAACCCGAACGATTCGACCGGCGCACCCGCCCGCGGCGCCACGGGACGCACGTCACCGTTCAGCGGCCCGAGTACATGCAACGCACATTCGACGATCTCGCGCGTGGACCGGTAGCTCACGCGCAGCGGCTCGACCCGATCGTGGGGAATGCCCAGATGGTCCAGCATTTCGGACCAGCTCGAAAATCCGTGCTCCGGCGCAATGGCCTGTGCGGTATCACCGGCCAGCGTGATCGACCGTTCCTTCGTGGTGCTGTCCAGCAGCACGGCCAGCTCGATCGGCGCAAAATCCTGCACCTCGTCCACCATCAGGTGGTCATAGGCCATCGATTCCTTGGCGTTGCCCAGTGGGCCCCGCTGCAACTGGTGAATGCGCAGCAGCAGCGCCTCGTCTTCGGCGTCCAGCGTGAAAACTTCATCCTCGGGATCGCCTGATTTCGTTCCGCGCAGTCGATCGCGATCCACAGACCAGCGGTGGATCTGGTCAAGTTGTCCCTCGGTGAAAAGGCCGGGCGCATGCAGCGCAAAGCCCGCGCCCAGGGCCTGCCGGTCGGTCAGTAGGCCCGCCCACTCACCGATGACATCGCGCGTGCGCAGACGCAACTTGCGCCCCACCGTCTCCAGCGCCGCACGGCCGGGCGCGGGAAGATCGGTCTCCTTCGACCAGCGGGCCAGCGCAGTTACCCGTTCGTCCACGGGGCCGGGCACCGCGTCCCACAGGGTCAGCGCCGTGCCGCATTCGGGGCGTCCCGCCAACCCCGCCGCCAGTTCACTGCGACACCAGGCAGAAATTTCAGCCTGGCGATCCACCAGAATTTTCAACATCGCCCCGTGCGCCTTGGCACGCATCACCACGGCCGGCGTCGAATCGCAGATCCCCAGGTCGTCCAGCGACGGAAACATGATGTTGCGCACCGACTCGGCCCATGCGGCGAAGGTCAGCACCGGCACGCCGGGCACATCCAGTTCGGGCAGAACGCGCGACACGTAGGTCGCCAGAGCGCGCTGGTACACCACCACCAACATGCGCGCGGGGCGGAAACGGCGCGGATCGGCAAACGCCAGGTAGGCAATGCGGTGCAATCCGATTGTGGTCTTGCCGCTGCCGGCGGAACCCTGCACGACGATAAGGCCCGATGTCGGCCGGCTGATAAGCTCGAACTGGCGCGGGTCGATGAGCGCCGCGATGGCGGGCAGCAGGCGATCGACCCGGCGGTGTCCATCGCCGTCCAGCCCCAACCGGCCGTCACCCTTGCGCTCGGCGCGAACCGTGGCGCCGCCGCCCTGCCCCGGTGCCGGCTCGTTCACCGTAACCGACCCGTCGCGCGCGACCGTCAGCTTGGCCTGCCGCGTGGCCACGGCCCGCCAGGCACCCGTGCGCAGGTCGCGGCTGAACGTGCCGTCAACCGAGGCGACCCGGCGCAGCTCGGATTCCATGATCGCCACCGTCCGACGGGCCAGCACCTCGCCTTCGACCAGACGATCGCCCATCTGCTCTTCGTATAGATCCCCCTCTTCGTAGCGGTAGAACAGACGGGACACGGGCGCATTCCGCCAATCCACAATCTGAACACCGCCGCCCGGCTCGACATAGCCGCGCTGCCCGATGAGGACGTCGCGCCGCCGGTCATTTTCAAGCAGCCGCAGATGTCCGAAATACGGCGACCGTCGATCGACGGGGGGGCTGTCGCCCTTGCCCCTTTGCCGGGACAAAGCCTCGATCCGGTGCATCTGTTCCAGCAGCGCCCCCTGATCTTCCGGTTTGGCCTCGGCCAGGGCGTCTCGCAGCTCGATCATCGCGCCGGCATCGTCCACATGCGGGCGCGGGCGACGCTGGGCCCCGTCCAGCTTGGTCAGCACCACCTTCAGCAGCGACACTTCCTCCGCCACCACAGGGGGCACGGCCTCCGGGGCTACTTCGGGCAAGGGCAGCCCGGCGCGCTGTGTCTCGGCTTCGTGTTCCAAGAAGCCAGATACATTACACCCCTCGGCCTGCGGACGCATCGATTCCGTGACGGGCCCCAAAGCCCCGGAACCATCGGTTTTGCCGGCGTTTTCCAATCCCGCCTGGCGTTTATGCGCTAGTTTCCGGGGCCGAGCCCGCCCATGAACCAACCGACGCCGACGCCCAACCCGCCCTTTGCTCCCTCGACACGGGGTGCCCTACTTGCCGCCCAGCTGGAAAAGCGTGTCCTGGTGGTCGATGGCGCGATGGGCACGATGATCCAGCGGCACAAGTTGACGGAAGCCGACTTTCGCGGCCAGCGCTTCGCTGACCATGGACACGATCTCAAGGGTGACAACGACATCCTGGTGCTGACCCGGCCGGATGTGATTGCCGGGATTCACGACGCGTACCTGGCCGCCGGCGCGGACATCATCGAGACCAACACCTTCAATTCGACGTCGATAGCACAGGGCGACTACCACCTTGAATCGGTGGTCAGGGATATGAACGTGGCCGCGGCCAAGCTGGCCCGCAAGGTGGCGGCCGACTGGACCGCGCGCACGCCCGACAAGCCGCGCTTCGTCGCTGGCGCCATCGGCCCGATGAACCGCACGCTGTCCTTGTCCCCCAAGGTCAGCGATCCCGGTTACCGCGCGGTGACTTTCGACCAGGTGCGGGACTCCTACGCCGAGCAAATCAACGCATTGATCGACGGCGGCGTCGACGTGTTGCTGGCCGAAACCGTCTTCGACACGCTGAACCTGAAGGCCTGTTTGGTGGCCATCGAACAGGTCTTCGCCGACAAGGGCGTGCGGCTGCCCGTCATGATTTCCGTGACCATCACCGACAAATCAGGCCGCACATTGTCGGGGCAGACACTGGACGCGTTCGTGGCCTCGGTCGAGCACGCGCACCCGCTGTCGATTGGCATCAACTGCGCGCTGGGCGGTCACGAAATGCGGCCCTACGTCGCGGAAATGGCTGGCCTCGCGCGTGGCTACGTCAGCTGTTACCCGAACGCCGGCCTGCCCAACGCCTTTGGCGAATACGACGAGACGCCCGACATCACCGGTGGCCTTCTGGGCGAATTCGCGCAAGCGGGACTTGTGAACATCGTCGGCGGCTGCTGCGGCACCACGCCGGATCACATCCGCGCCATCGCGCAGGCCGTGTCGACCGTGTCGCCACGCCATCGTCCAACCGGGTCTGCCCCCTTCGCCCGCTGGTCGGGCCTCGAGACACTGACCGTCCGCCCCGACACCAACTTCCTGATGGTCGGCGAGCGCACGAACGTGACCGGCTCGAAGAAATTCGCGCGCCTGGTCATTGGCGGCGACTACGCGTCGGCCCTGGAGGTGGCGCTGGATCAGGTGCGCGGCGGCGCCAATATCCTCGATGTCAACATGGACGAGGGTATGCTCGATTCCGAGAAGGCCATGACGACCTTCTTGAATCTGGTGGCCAGCGAGCCCGAGATCGCGCGCATCCCCATCATGGTGGACAGCTCGAAGTGGTCGGTCATCGAGGCCGGCCTCAAGTGCGTTCAGGGCAAGGGCATCGTCAACTCGATCAGCCTCAAGGAGGGCGAGGCGGACTTTTTGGCCAAGGCGCGCCTGGTTCAGCGCTACGGCGCCGCGGTCGTCGTCATGGCCTTCGACGAAACCGGCCAGGCTGACACGACGCCGCGCCGGGTGGAGATCTGCCAGCGCGCCTACAAGTTGCTGGTCGAAAAAGCCGGCTTCGATCCCAAGGACATCATCTTCGACCCCAACATCCTGGCCATCGCCACTGGCCTCGAAGAACACAACGACTACGCCAAAAGCTTCATCGAAGCCACGCGCCTCATCAAGACAAACTGTCCCGGTGTAAAGATCAGCGGCGGCGTCAGCAACCTGTCGTTTTCGTTTCGCGGCAACGATCTGGTGCGCGAGGCGATGCACACGGCTTTCCTGTATCACGCCATTGCCGCCGGCATGGACATGGGCATCGTCAACGCGGGACAACTGGGCGTCTACGCCGAGATCCCGCCCGAGACCCTGGAAAGGGTCGAGGACGTCCTGTTCAACCGCCGCCCCGACGCCACCGAACGCCTGGTCGAATTCGCCGAGCGGGTCAGGGGCGAGGGCAAGAAGCGCGAGGTCGACCTGTCCTGGCGCAACGCCCCCGTCGAGCAGCGCCTGTCGCACGCGCTGGTTCGCGGCCTCATCGAATACATCGACGTCGACGTCGAGGAGGCGCGGCAGAAATTCCCGCGGCCCTTGCACGTCATCGAGGGGCCGCTCATGGATGGCATGAAGATCGTCGGCGATCTCTTCGGCGCCGGGAAGATGTTCCTGCCCCAGGTCGTCAAGAGCGCCCGGGTCATGAAGAAGGCGGTCGCGTACCTGTTGCCCTTCATGGAAAAAGAGAAGGCCAGCGGCGACCGGCCGCCCGAGGTGCGCGGGCGCATCGTGATGGCCACCGTCAAGGGCGACGTCCACGACATCGGCAAGAACATCGTGGGCGTGGTGCTTGGCTGCAACAACTACGAGGTCATCGATCTCGGCGTCAT
Source organism: Myxococcales bacterium (assembly GCA_025350815.1). Lineage (GTDB taxonomy): Bacteria > Myxococcota_A > Polyangia > Fen-1088 > Fen-1088 > JANXXE01. The sequence goes on from JANXXE010000100.1 coordinate 4,665, forward strand.
GGTCCCCTGTGCGAAGATTCTCGATACGGCCATCGAGCAGCAGGCCACCATCATCGGCCTGTCCGGACTCATCACGCCGTCGCTGGATGAAATGGTGGCGGTCGCCGCCGAGATGGAGCGCCGGGGCATCAAGCTGCCCCTGCTGATTGGCGGCGCCACCACCAGCCGCGAGCACACCGCCGTCAAGGTGGCGCCCGAGTACAGCGAAAGCACCGTGCACGTGCTGGACGCCTCGCGCGCCGTGGGCGTGGTCTCGGCGCTGCTCGATCCGAAACAGAAGGTGCCCTTCGACAAGAACAACCGCGAAGAACAAGAACGTCTACGCGGGGTGCATGCCCGCAAGACCGAGCGGCCGCTCGTCCCTTTCGCGCAGGCCAATGCCGGCCGGCCCAGGATCACGTGGCGCGCCGACGACGTTCCGACACCCAGCTTCGTCGGCCGCCGCGTGGTGGACCAGCCCCTCGCCGAACTGGCCCGCTACATCGACTGGCAATTCTTCTTCACCGCCTGGGAACTCAAGGGCAAGTTCCCACAGATTCTCGAGCATCCGACCTATGGAGAAGCCGCACGCGATCTCTATGACAACGGGCGCAAGCTGCTCGACACCATCATCGCGGGCAAACTGCTGACCGCCCGGGGCGTCTATGGCTTCTGGCCAGCCAACAGCGTCGGCAATGACATCGTCCTTTGGACCGACGGCAGCAGGAAGCACGAAATGCTGCGCTTTCCGATGCTGCGCCAGCAGCAGGTCAAGGCCGAGACCGACGGCGAAAAGCCTTTCCGCGCGCTGTCGGACTACATCGCGCCCCTCGACAGCGGCATCACCGATCACCTCGGCTGCTTTGCCGTCACGGCGGGGATCGGCGCGGACGACCTGGCGCGGAAGTTCGAACGCGACCACGACGACTACAACGCCATCCTCGTCAAAGCTCTGGCCGACCGCCTGGCGGAGGCGTTTGCCGAGTTTTTGCATGCGCGGGCGCGCCGCGACTGGGACTACGGCACCCGGGAACAGCTATCCAACGAACAGCTGATCGAGGAAAAATACCGCGGCATCCGACCCGCCTATGGTTACCCCGCCTGCCCGGATCATAGCGAAAAGCAAAAACTGTTCGACCTGCTGGACGCCCCCGCAGTCGGAATTCGCCTCAGCGAGAACTTTGCCATGATGCCGGCCGCAAGCGTGAGCGGCCTGTACCTGGCCCATCCGGAGGCGCGCTACTTCAATGTCGGCCGCATCGACAAGACGCAGACCGCAGACTACGCCGGCCGAAAGGGGATGCCGCTCGCCGAGGTCGAGCGGTGGCTCGCGCCCAACCTGGGCTACGACCCTGAAAAGAAAACCAACGCCTGACACGTCGAGGCTGTGGTGCCCCGCCCCATCATGCCGTCCATGATGCGGTCCGCGAAAAAAACTGGACAGCGTCGATGAAGTCACTTAACGTCCGCCGCGAACACTTTTTGGATTCGAAAGGAGATCGAGGTTATGCACGTGACCAGTCTTATTCGTAATTTTGGATTTGCCGCTCTCATCGGTGGCGTTTCGCTTTTCGGCTGCAGCAGCAGCAAAACCACGGCCAAGGACAGCTCGGCCGATGTCACCAGCAGCGACGGCACCACAGGCGGCAGCGACGGCACGACCTCGGATACCTCCAAGGATTCCGCCCCGGTGGCGACCCCCGACGCCTCCGTTGATGCGGCCCCGGCCACGGATGTTGCGCCGGCGTCCGACGCCACTCGCGACTCGGCCCCGGCCACGGATGTTGCGCCGGCGACCGACGCGGTCAAGGACGTTGGTACCTCGACCGACGTGACGACGGATCTCGCCTCGTCGACCGACGCCACCAACGGCTAGCCAACTCACCACCGTTTGAATCAGGAAACCCGGCGATCGCGCCGGGTTTTTTGTATTTCCGGACAGCCTGCTGTTCTACAGCAGACGCTTCAGGATTTCGTTGACCGTCTTGGGGTTGGCTTTGCCCCCGGTCTCTTTCATCACGGCGCCCACCAGAAAACCGATGACCTGGACCTTGCCCGCCTTGTAGCGGGCGACCTCGTCGGGATTGGCCGCGATCACTTTCTGGCACGCGGCCTCGATCACGCCCGCGTCGGACACCTGGCTGACGGATTCTGTCTTGACGATCTCGGCGGCACGGCGACCGTCCTGCCACATGCGCGCGAAGACGTCCTTTCCCAGCTTCCCGGACAGGGTTCCGTCCTCAACCAGATCCACCAACTCCGCCAATGCCGATGGGGACACCGGCAGGTCGGGCGAGCCAAGCTTGCGCGCGTCATCGATCCGCGCCAATACCTCATTGAGCACCCAGTTGGCCACCTTCTTGGCCACGGGAACGCCGGCCGTGGCGGCACCCGCAGTCTTCGATGCCGCCACCACCGCGTCGAAGTAATCGGCGATGTCGCGCTCCGAGACCAGAACCCCGGCGTCCTGGGGCGTCAGCCCCGACTCGGTTGTGTAGCGTTTGAAGCGTTCCTCGGGCAACTCTGGCAGCGACGCACGCGCGCGCGCCAGCCAGGCTTCATCCACAGCCAGCGGCGGTAGATCGGGCTCGGGAAAGTAGCGATAGTCATGGGCCTGCTCTTTCGAGCGCATGGCCACGGACACGCCCCGCGCGGCATCCCAGAGCCGGGATTCCTGGACCACGCGCGCGCCTCGATCCAGCAGCGCCGCCTGACGGCCGATCTCGTGTTCGATGGCGTCGCGGACGTTCTTGAACGAATTGATGTTCTTGAGCTCGGCCTTGGTGCCGAACTTCGTCTCGCCACGCAGACGCAGCGATACGTTGGCGTCACAGCGCAGCGAGCCCTCTTCCATGTTGCCGTCGCTGATTCCGAGGAACCGCACAAGCGTGCGTACCGCCCGCATGTACTCGGAGGCTTCCTCGGCCGAACGAACGTCGGGCTCGCTGACCACCTCGCACAGCGGAACACCGGCTCGGTTGTAGTCGACAAAGCTTGCCCCCGCCGCCGCGTGCAGGTTCTTGCCCGCGTCCTCTTCCATGTGAATGCGGGTCAGCCGAACCTGGCGCGGCTGATCCTTGATGCGAAATGAGATCGCGCCCCCTTCGCACAATGGCTCGTCGTACTGCGAGATCTGAAAGCCCTTGGGCAGGTCGGGATAAAAATAGTGCTTGCGCGCATAGCGCGAACGTCGACGGATATTCGCCCCCACGGCCAGACCGAAACGAATGGCCGATTCCACTGCGGCGCGGTTCAACACGGGCAGCGTCCCGGGCAGACCCAGACAGACGGGATCGGTGGCGGAATTGGGTTCGGCGCCGAACGCCGCCGAAGAATCCGAAAATATTTTCGAGCGCGTGGCCAGCTGGACGTGGACTTCGAGACCGATGACCGGCTCGTATTTGTCGAGGGCGTTCATGGGATCACCGTGGGGCAGTCATGGGAAGATCGTCGGGAAGACGGGTGTGCCAGTCCGTGGCGTTCTGGTAGGCGCCTGCCGCACGGAAGACGGCCTCTTCGCCGAGCGGTGGGCCGATGATCTGCAGGCCAATCGGCAACCCCGCCTTGGTGAAGCCGCAACACTGGGACATGGCCGGCACGCCCGCCAGTGCCGGCGCCACGGTGTAGATGTCGGCCAGGTACATCTGCAACGGATCGGCCATGCGTTCGCCCAGACGAAACGCGGGCACCGGCGAGGTGGGGGTGACCAGCACGTCGCAAGCGCTGAAGGCGGCCGAAAAATCGTCGGCGATCTTCCGGCGCACCAGCAGCGCCTTGCCGTAGTAGGCGTCGTAGTAGCCGGCACGCAACACGAACGTCCCAAGGATGATTCGTCTTTTTGGCTCGGAGCCAAAACCTTCGCCCCGCGTGCGCGAGTACAGCTCGTCCAGCGAGGCCGCCTGCGGCGTTCGGTGGCCGAAGCGCACGCCGTCGTAGCGCGCAAGATTCGACGCCGCCTCGGCCGTGCAGACAAGGTAATACGTGGCGACAGCGTACTGGGTGTGCGGCAGCGAGACCCGCGAGATCTGCGCGCCCGCCTTGGCGAGCACCTCCAACGCTTGCCTCACGCTGGCCTCGATCTCGGGATCCATCCCCGCCTGGAAGTACTCGTCGGGAACACCCACCCGCAACCCGGCGATGCCGGCGCCCACGGCCTCGCGGTAACGTCCGACCGGGGCGGGAATCGACGTGGAATCGAGGGGATCGTGGCCCGCGATGACCTCCATCAGGGCCGCCACGTCTTCGACGGTGCGCCCGAAGGGGCCCGGGTGATCAAGGGACGACGCGAACGCGATGACCCCGTAGCGCGACACCCGTCCGTAAGTTGGCTTCATGCCCGCCACGCCACACAGGGCCGCCGGCTGGCGGATCGAGCCGCCCGTGTCGGTGCCCAGGCTACCCGCACACAGTGAAGCTGCGACCGCCGCCGCCGAGCCGCCCGACGAGCCGCCGGGCACCCGATCAAGAGCCCACGGGTTGCGCACGGGCCCGCGCGAGCTGTTTTCGTTGGACGAGCCCATCGCGAACTCGTCCATGTTCAGCTTGCCCAGGTTCACGGCGCCGGCGGCCGCCAGACGTCCCGAAGGCGTGCCCTCGTACGGTGGGATGAAACCACGCAGGATCTTCGAGCCACAGGTAGTCTCGATGCCGCGGGTTACGAAGATGTCCTTGAGCGCGATGGGCACCCCGCCCAGCGGCCCGACGTCCTGCCCCGCCGCGACCGCGGCATCAACCTTGTCGGCGTGGCCGCGAGCCCCGGGTGCGTCCACCAGCAAGTACGAGCCGACCGCCTTGTCCAGCCGGGCAATGCGGTCAAGATAGGCCTCGACCAGGTCGCGCGACTTCCATCGGCGACTTCGAACGCCCTCGGCCAGCGCGGCGATCGAGGCACCCCTGACGTCGGGGCCGCTCATCCCTCACCTCCGGAATTCGGGCCAGCTTCTCCCGAGACCGGCACCATCCGCGGCACCTGAAAGAAACTTCCCTCGCGCCGGGGCGCATTCTGCAGGGCCTCGTCGACCGACAGGGGCGGCTTTGGATCATCGGGGCGCATCGGGCAATCAAACGGCACCGCGTGCGTCATGGGCAGGGCAGAGCCCGTGTCGAGGTTCCGCACGGTTTCGATATAGCCCAGGATTGCGTCCAGTTCGTGGGTCATCCGCTCGACCTCGGCATCGTCCAGGCGCAGGCGAGCCAACGTGGCGATCTCTCGGACTTCGGCGGCACTGATGCGGGGCATTGGTTCCTCTGTGGGGCCGATTTCTACCACCATCCGGGGTCAATGCGTTCAAAGGCCGATCGACAAATTGAAGGTGGCTTCAGCCCCGATGGAACTGACCGATGTGATAGATGTCGAAAGCGACATGTGGTGAACCGGCCCACTGGCGAACAACGAACGGCGTCGATATAATATGCCCGGTCAGTAGCAAGACATGCGCACGCGCAACCGAATTGCCCCCCCACCATCGTTGAACCGCCCCATTCGCGGCGGCGCCTTCGGCGTGCTTGCCCTGGTGGCGACCGCGATGGCCTGTGACGGCACGCCACGCGGCCGAGACCTGCCGCTGCCGGCCGGCCGCAAGGTCTCGGAGATCTCGGTGCGACTGGACGTCCCCAGCAGCGGCTCGCCGTCGGTCTCGGTGCTGGCCTTCCGGGCCGAGGTGCTGGGTTTCCAGTCGGACGACGTACTGGGCGTGGTCGATCCACTGGTGGCTTCGGCGCCGGACGCGCACTGCGAGCTGCGCGACGTGGCCGACACCGCCCGCAGGCTGCGCGGCCACGGCGGCAACATCAATCTGGAAGATGTCGGCAACATCGCGGTCGAAGTGGGCGGTCACCCGGCCCTCTTGCGGCCAACGCCCCGGGTTTATCCCGACGATGCCTCGATCGTGGCGGGCGTCATCGCCGAAGCGGGGCCCACTGATTTGGCGAACTTCCCCACCGTGATGGCGATTGGATCCCTCGGTCCCGAAGGCCTACTTTCGCGCATCCCGCTAACTGTGCCAGATGCGCCACGGGTCCTTGGCGGCGACGGCGCGCCGGTTGGTGCCGTGGCGCGCTTCGATGCCAACGGGGATTTGTCGTTGCAGGTAACGGGCCCCGGCCAGCCTTTCGTCGAACTGCGCCCGTTCGGTGCCACGCTGGCGATTGCCTGTCCCGTTGGATCGTCGGGGCGGGTGACCATCCCGGCCGACATGATCGAACGCCTTGGCCATCTAAGCCGGAAAGTGCCCGTCGCTGTCGATGCGGTGTCACGCCAAAGCCACCTCGTGAGGGTGGGGGGACAGCCGACGCGCCTGTCTCTTGAGATCCGGGCCTCGACGGTTCTGGAATTGCGACAGTGAAAAGCACGGGCCGTCGCGACATGCGGCGACACCGCCGCAAGCCCGAGGAACTGCCAGTGACCGTGCGGGCCGCCGGCAACAAGGTGGACGGTGGAATTCACCTGGACGCGACCAATTTGTCCGAGGGTGGTGCGTTCCTGCGCTCTTCGCTGCTGTTCGAGGTGGGCGAGCTGTTGCATCTGGAGATCCCCCTGGCGTCCGGGCAGATCGTAAAAGCCAGCGGCAAGGTGGTGCGCGTATCAAAGAGCCGCAGCACCGTACAGGAACCCGGTATGGGGATTGAATTTGCGATCCTGAGCCCCGAAGATCGACAGACGCTGGCGGCGCATCTGCCCACGGCAGAGCCGGCCAGAGCAAAAAAAGACAAGAGGAAGAGCTGACGAATCATGGCCGAAACTCTCGATGAGCTGACGTACAACTACGAAGATCAGGGCGTGCTGCTGCGAAAGGAACTGGAAAAGACGGTTCTGACGAAGGGCTCGTGGGCGACAGTGATGTTTCTGTACCAGGAACTGGACAAGGCCAGCGGCAAGTTTCGCGCGCCCAAGATGGCCATCGTCCGATTCAAGAAGTTCAAGGGCGCCTATCGCAAACAATCGTCGTTCAACGTGTCGAGCGAGAAGCAGGCCCGCCAGATCACGGAGGTCTTCGAGCAGTGGTACCCGAAGATGGCTGCCGCAACCGCGACCGACGACGACGAGCCCGCCGAAGAAGCCGCCGAGTAGACCGTCGCGCGTCTGGCACGGATGTGCCCGCCCAGGCGAGGACTGATCCGCAGGTTGCGGTTGATCTGGTGAAACGGTCCGCTGCCATCAACGCCGTCTCGGACATCGTTCAGAACCGGCCGCGTCCCCTCAGGGAACTCGACCAGATCTACATGAAGACGCGCGGCGGGCCGGATCGCCCAGGAACTGCTGGACATCGGACATGGCGGCGGGCGTCTGGCGCTCCGGGCCCGCGGCCGCCAGACGCTGGAGCTCCGGGCGGGCGGCGACGGCGCGAAACGCCGCCTGGAACGCCGGCAACGACGCCGGACCTCGCCCTCCAGCGAGCGGGCGATGAAGGCGGCCGCGAACCAGTTGGGCAATCCGACGGTGGGCGCCTCTGGGGGCGTCCAGGACTGCAGCGATTGGTGGGCCGCCGCGCGACCGCAGCAGTTTCCGAACGATCGGGCGGCGGTCCTTCAGACGCCCACTTTCCTCGCTTCTCTTCTTGCTGCTCCATGTGCAGCAACATGCATCAGCCGCCGGTCGTCCGGAAGGTATCCGGGGTCGGACGGTTACGAGGATAGCGCGGTTTTATTGGAACTTGGCCGCCGCCGATTTTCGTACGTTATTAGAACTGGCCGGCCGTTGCGGAACGGGGGCGGCCAGGGGGACGCCGCGTGAAAGTCCGCGAAAGTGCTCGGCTTGTCGCTTGGGTTGGTCCAGGTTCCGTTCGCGGCGAGCGCCCGTGGCGAGCCCTCCGCTGTGGTAGTCTCGCGGGTTAGTTAGCCCGACGAAGGTGACTACGATGGAACTCGCACGGCTGATCCTCGAATACGTCAAAGTGCTCGCTTGGCCCCTCGTCGCCGGGAGCGGCCTTTGGATCTTTCGAGGTGAACTCCGACGATTGGTGGCGACCGTGCAGCACCTGAAGCTGCCGGGCGGTGCAGAGGTAGACTGGCAGAAACAGTTGCGTGCCGCTGAGATGGCTGCGGAAAAAGTCGAGGCGAAGCAACTGCCAGCCGTCGCGAGTCCCGAACGCCCGAGGACCGATCTGGTGATGAAGATGCAGGCTCGCGGTCTTCTTGTATCGCCGTCAGAATACGATCTCTCGTATTATCGCCGCCTCACCGGTACCGATCCAAATCTTGCACTGGCCGGATTGCGAATGGAGCTGGATCGCATGCTTCAGAACCTGGCATCGCTCTACGGCGTCGAATATGATCGGCTGCGAGCGTCGCCGGGACGCTTCCCGGGACTCCTGCGAGCCCAAGGAGTGCTAGAAGCTGACGAATACGATCTTCTCCGCTCAATCGTGAACGTTGCAAACGCGGCTCTTCACGGGAAGGACGTCTCAAAGGAGGACGCCCTGCGGACCATTGACTCAGCGGAGGTGTTTCGCGACGCGTACCTGGCCCGTGTCGCGAACAAGCTGTCAGGGGTGAAACCCGTCGTCAGCGGGCTAACTGGCCGATGAAGCCAAGTCGTTAGCCGGACGCGCTCCGGAACGTCGTCGGGGGAAGGCACCTTGGCGAACCACCGCTTGACGTCCAGCTCACTCTGTACGATTCGTTGAGGGCTCCGGTCTCTGTCAGGGATTCAACCGGGGCCACGATGGGGACGGTGGTGGATACACCGGTCCCCAGCACCTTTTTTGAGGCCAAGACCATCCAGGCCCCGCCGCCCCCCTCCGTTCCGGGCGCGCACTACATCACGCCCGGCGACCGCCTCCAACCCCACCACCCGATCGTCGCCCCATCACCATCCATGCGCGCCGCCATCAGCAAAAAGGTGCGCCGCCCATGCCACCATCAGCATTCAACTCGCGCGGTAACAGTAGGCCCAGTCGTACAGCTTCCGACTCGAAAGCCCGTGTTTCGCCGCGAATTCCGGAGCCGTCGTTCCGCTCGCCTTCCAGCGCGCGATTCGATCCTTCCATTCTTCTGCCGTCGTCATGGTCGACAAGATCGCATTCAC
>JANXXE010000109.1 GCA_025350815.1 Myxococcales bacterium
CCGGCGTCGAAGCTACCGCCGCCGGAGGCAGCCGTTCCCGAGGCGCACGCTCCCAAGAGTGCCGCTGCCGCCAACCGAGCTGCCCGCCCGGAGGGACAAGTCCGTTGTCGCGGGCTGCGACTGGGCGGCCTGTGACAAAGCCAGCAACGCGACGGCTCCGTCGTGGGCACTGTCCCAACCGACCATGTGTCGACGTTCCGCCAGACCACGGGCCAGGTTGACCACCAGGGGGCTGCCCTTCTGACTGCGCGCCAGTGCCCACAACACGGCCGCCTCCGTGAAGTCGGGCGACGCACTGGGGTAGCCGGGAACCAACGCGGCACCTTCGGGGATCATCACGTGGGCGATGCCCGGCAGTGTTTCGGCCACCGTGGCCATCAATTCGCCCTGCAGCACCCCCGTGCGTCCGTCGCGGGGCGCGCGCCGGTGCAGGGCCATCAACAGAAATGCCCGGGCGCCCGGCGGCAGGTTACGCCGGTTCAGATACAGATCGTCCAGCTTGACCTGTGTCTCGTCTTCCCATCGCTCCATGCTGGCCAGGGCGAACAGGGCCATCGCCTTGACCGCGTCCGTGGCGCGCGGCTGTCCCTCAAGCCACTTGGGCTCCTCGACCAGCAGCTCCAGATAGCGCCCTTCGTTGGGGTTTCGATCTTCGGGCAGGTAACCCGCCTCGCGCGCCCTCTGCGTTACCAGCGCGGCGAACGCAGTGGCGTACGGGTCAGCCACCGACGAGCCACGCCAATGTGACGAGCCGTCCGCGCTGCCGAGCTGGAAAGCCAGCATTTGGCTGAGCTGCTCGCGCGCGAATTGCCGCGGATCTCTGTCGCCCAGCGCCGCGCGCGACAGATCGGGGAAGGTCAACAGCGGCACCAGGCGGCTGGCCACCAGTTCGAGACATTCCGAGGACGGTTTCAAGATCTCGGCAACGGCGCTTTGCAGGCTGCCGGCCAGACTGGGCGCCAGTGTGACCTCGACGCGGTCCTCGGGGTCGCGCTGCCAGGTGCCGGCTGGCAGACGCACCGGGATCACCACGTCCTTCGCGACGTCGGTGCTGCCCCACACCGCCAGCCGTTCACGGCGCGTGGGTTCGGCGGCGACGACCACGGGGATGAGGACGCTGTCCATCGTGGATCCATCGCTGCCCGGGCGAAATTGCGCCTCGAAGCGCAGATTCACCTGTCCGGCAATGCCCGCCCGCAAGCGAAACGCCACGCGGCGGCTGTCGCCGCGACCGATGACTGTGTGGACGACGGGCGCCGAGACGATCTTGGCAATGTCGTCCGCCCCGGGTCCTTCGAGGCGTGCCTTGACGATCACGGCGCCCTCGGCCGTGGGTGCGCTGACCAGGATCGCCGCCATCTCTATCTCGTCGCCCGGGCGGACCTGCCGGGGCAACTGGCCGCGCACGGACAGCGGCAGGGTCGTTTGAATCGTCGCGGCGCCAAGGCCGAAACGACCCGGCGCGCCCGCACCGGGCAGCGGTGCCGACGCCACCGCCAGCACGCGGAACGTTCCCGGCGCCCCCGGAAGACGCAGCTTCAGGTGGGCTGTGCCATCCGGCGCCACAGGCACGTCCGCACGATGGGGAAGGGTGCTGGCCGGACTTCCGTCAGCCTCCGGTTCCGGGCGCGGCCGTCCCCGTGGCCCCAGCGTGACCGACGCAGGTGGCTCCAGCCAGCGGGGCGGCTCGGTCAGGGGAAGGTGACGATCGCTGTCGTGCGGCTGGTAGGGGCGCAGGATTTCGGCCAGCGCATGGTCCAGCGCGGTGGGCTCGCCGCGGGTGACGAAAACGGACGACACGGCGGACACCTGCTCTGCAAGATCCACAGTCGTCGCGGGGCCAGCCTTGTCGTCGACGGCCCAGACAGTCACGCTGGCCCCTTTCGGTGCGCCCTGCACGCCGTGGACCCGCAGCGCGACGGCTATCTCCTCGCCCGGTTGGGCACGCGCCGGGACCGTCAGGTCGACCCACAGGCGCCGCTGCTCCGACGAAACGGCCAGCAGGGTCGCGTCCCCGATGAGGCTCGCGGGTGCATCCGTGGCCGGAAGGACGGCGACGGCCTCAAGGCGGGCCTCGGGCACCCAGGCTTCGGTGGGCGAAAGATCCAGCCGTACCTGACCGTCCTTCAAGACGAAGGGCATGGCCTGCCGCACGCCGCCTCGGGTGGCGACCAGCAGGCCGTGCAGTGGCGCTGATGGCGGGCGTTGCGGCCCTGTGATGGTGACGGACAGCGGCCGGCCTACCCGCGCCTCGCCCGCGGCGGCGATCTTCAGCAGGCTGCGATCGGGAACGGATCGACGCAGCACCGGCTCGCGGTAGCGGTCCAGGCCCGCCACGCCGCTGACCATGGTCTCCAGAACATCGATGGACGCCGTCGCTGTCAGTGCCCGCGCGTTGCCGGCGGTCGGGGACTCCGCGGTCACCTCGTAGCGTCCGACGGCCAGTGCGGGCAGCGGAAGACTGACTTCGGGCCCGGCGTCCTTCACGTCGACGCGCCAGCGAGCGATGGGGCCGCGGCTGCTGCGCAGCGAGACCATCACCCCGTCGACGGCGACGCGTTCCTGCAACAGCGATCGGGCACCGATCTTGATTGAGATTGGATCCCCTACGTGCAATTCGGTGTGCGGGTAGGGTTCGACGGACAAGGTCGTAGCCGCGGGATGCGCCGTGAACCTGATTGTTGCGTGCGCTTCGCGCAGCGATGTGTCGCGGACCGTGATGGTGACGGCGCAGAACGTGGGTCCTGCGCCATCCGAGAACGGGGCCACGACGTCGAATTGCAGCTTGCCCTGGCGGGCTGTGTCGCCGTCAACGGACAGAGGTCGGGTCACGGGCGCAGCGCTCTTGAGCCGCCAACTGCCCTCACACGCCAGTTGATACTGCGCCGCCGTCAAGCGCACGCCGCCGCCCAGGGGGCCTTGCACGCCGACGGAAATTCGCACGGGCGCGTCGCGCAGGACATTCGCGTGATCGGCGCGGGCCCGGATATCCAGCCCCGGTGGCGGCGGGGCGGCAACGCGAATCGTCACCGGCCCGACGTACTCCCAACGCTGTCCCAGGTACTCTTCGCGATCCTCGGCGCCGATGCGCCCCACCTGGGCGTCCAGCGAATACCAGCCCAGCGCCGCGCGCGGTGGGATCGGGACGTCGCCCCATACCTTTCCCGAGGGCTGGACCGTGACGAACGCCTCCTGGATCGTTGTCGTGTTGCCCTGACGCAGGCGCAGGGCGACCGGCATCCCGGCACGAATGGGCCGCACCCCGGCGGCGCCGAAGGGCGTGGCGATGGCCAGCCAGCCAACCAGATGAACCGTCTCGCCGGGCGCGTACAGTTCGCGATCCGGAAGCACGGTCCCGATGATTGTCTCGCCCGGGCGCAGGCCCAGTAGATCCTTTCTTTCGTAGAACGCGGGATACGGAAACGCACGCAGCATGGCCACGTCTTGACCGTCGGCACTTTTCACCAGGAAAATGGGATCGCCATCGGTGATCGTTGCGGCGGCGCTGCCGTCGAGCGCCAGCAGGCCCGCAGCGTCGGTCCGTCCGCGCAGCGCAAAGGGGCGGTTGGCGGCGCTTTCAAAAACGCTGGCGCCGGGCACGGGTGCGCCGGTCGACAGCCGCACCACGCGAATCAGGCAGCGGCCGACGGAGTGAAAGGCGACCACGCCCATATCCGTCACCTGGTACAGCGCCCGTCGTCGATCGGGCGTCGTCGCTGCGCCGGGCGGCAGCGGCAGGACGGGCTCGACCTCGACCAGTACGGGGCGGCGTGCCTGCTTGGCAAGTTCGCCCAGGTCAGCCGAGAACGTCGACCAGCGCGTGGGGCCCTGCGGCTGCAACGTGACCACCCGGGACACCACCGGCAGCCCCACGGAATAGGCCTGCGGCAGAAAGTCGTTGTCGCCGAAGGGCCAGCGAACCTGGGACAGGACGCGTTCGTTCAGGACGACGGCGCGCAGGATGAAGCGATCCACGCCGCGCGCCTCTACACCGATGATGCGTGGTTTGCCGGCCTCGAGAATTCCCGACGGTGCTGCCAGGGCAAGGCCCGGGCGGGGCCAGCCGCAGTGAATCTGGCGCACCAGGGGCTTGGCCGTGCGCTGGCCGAAGGCGTCGGTCACGCCCGCCGGCAAGGTGATGCGGTAGGTGACATCCGCCCGGGCGCCGTTTGCCACGAGCGCGCGGAAGTGCCCCGCGCCCCAGCGTGCGCCACCGTCGGCGTCAACTGCCTCGGTCTGCAAGGTCAGGGCGGGTTCGACCGTGATCTTGTCTCGCGCCTCGGGTGGTAGCGGCGTCGCCAGGGTGATGCGCAACGGGCCCGGCGCCTGCTCGCAGATCGCGCTTTCGAAACCGGGTGGCGGTTGTACGCGAAACGACCGGTGCCACGCCGAACGCATCGGTAGATTGCCCGCAGATGTCAGAACCGCCGCTGCCACCGTCACGGTCAACCGCGCCTGATTAGGCCAAGTTGTTCGTGGGCGGATGACGATCTTATGGTCGTGGCTGGACCGCCAGTCGGCCAGGCTGTCATCGTCGGCGTTGGTGTCCGGCGGCGGGTCCTCGGCCGGGGTCGGCCGCGCGAGATCGAAAGGCCACGCGTACGCGCCGGCCTGCACGTGCAAAGCCTGCCAGACCTTTTCGGGCGCGACAGCGACGGAAAACTGCAAGACGATCGGCTCGCGGCTGCCGATGAGGGCATCGTCGGCCAAGCTCCAGCGATCAATCACCGGTCGTTTGGTTTCGAAGGTCCAGGCCAGGGGCTCGTCGTAGTGCCTGCCGTCGAGCCCACGCACGGGCGGCTCCAGCGACACGCGAATGCCTGTCGCGACCGGCATCGGCCCCTGTGGTTCCCACACCAGCCGATCGGGCGCCTGCCACATGGCGCGACCCGGTACGGGTGGATCGAGCTTCAACAGCCGGCTGGCATCACGGCCGGACTTGTCGCTGTTGCCGGGGACCACCACGGGCTGGTTGAACTGCACATAGATCTGCGCCGTCTCGCGACCTTCCAGATCGCCGCGCGGCCCGTAGGCCACGACCGTCAGGCGCGCGGGCAGGCGGGGCAGTTCGGGCTTGCGGGGGACCGTGGCATCAAGAAACGGCGCCGCGGGCGCAGGGACAGCGTTGGCCCCGGGCAGAAGGCCCGCGAATGGGAGCAAGAGCACCCACACACGCCGCATCGTTCCATCGTAACACGCGGCGACAGGCGGATTATCGCGTTGGTTCGGGCGGCGATTCCAGAAACGCAACCAGCAGTTCGGCTGCGCGATCTTGTGCAGCCCGGGCTTCCAGGGGGTCGGGAACGTCGTTTAACAAGAACGAAAAGATGAGCGGCTTTTGCCCGGGGGAACCGACCACGCCCGACAGGCAGCTTGCGGTGGCCAGCGTGCCGGTCTTGGCGCGAACGTAACGTTCGGCGAGGGTGTTGCCCATGCGATGGGCCAGCGTCCCGTCGGCGCCGGCCAGTGACAGCGACGCCAAGAATTCGCCCGCAATACGGAAATCGCGCATGGCCGCGCGGATGACCGCCGAAATCTGTTCGGCCGAGAATCGATTCGAATCGTAAAGGCCCGAGCCATTGGTCATGCGGTAGGCGGTGCGCGGCAGACCGACCGTGTCAAGGTAGCGGGCGACCGTTTCGAGGCCCTTGTCCCATGTGCCGGGGCGCCCGACTACTTCGGCGCCCAGTGTGCGGATGACCTGTTCGGCGGCGAAATTGCTCGAACGCTTGTTGAGATCGTGGACGACCACGGCCAGCGGTGGCGAGTCGTGCGAGGCCAACGCCCGCCAGCCCTGCGGCGGCAGCGCCTCCAGTCGCAGTGGCTTGTCGACGACGATGCCGCGCTTTTGCAGTATTTGACGGAAGGTTTGGCCCAGGAACAGATCGGGGTGAACGACCCGGCGCAGAAACGTGCGCGGTTCGGAGCCGACGCGAATCCGGCCCGCCAGCGTGATGCGCGTTTGTCCCGTGCCTTCGCCCGCGTCAGTGGTTTCGACCGCGGCTGTCGCGGGGCCGTCCTTGGTCGTCGTCACCCGGCCCGTCAGCACGAAATAGGGGGACGTCGGCTCGACGACGACGCGCGCCGGTGCCCCCGCGTTGCCCCCCGGCGTGATTGTGACCGACACCGCGTTGGCGTTCAGGGAGGTGGCCGACGACGGTGAACGAAATGCCGCGGATTCGGTCTTCTGATCGAAGGCGGGCGCCACGCTGCTGGCGTCGAAAAGCGTCGCGTCCACGACCAGCGCCCCCCGCACCCGCCGCACCCCCAGCGCCGCCAGGTCGGCCGCCAGTTCGGCCAGGTGTTGCGTGGTCAGGGTGGGATCGCCCGAGCCGCGCAAGTAGAGGTCGCCCTGAAGTTCCCCGCCCGGGCCCAGCCACCGCCCGCCCACCTTGGTGGGACCGTATACCGAAGTCTTCCATCGGAATTCGGGTCCCAGCAGCGCCAGTGCCGCGGCCGAGGTCACCAGCTTGACGTTTGAGGCGGCGTTGACGCCTGTCTTCTCGCCGCGCGCATATAGGACCTTGCCGCCTTCGAATTCGGTGACCAAAACGGAAATTCTGGCACCCGTCAGACGGCCGCCCACGAAGACCTCATCCAGTCGGGCCTTCAGCCAGTCGCGCCGGGCCAGCGGATCTCGCGGGGCAGGGGGCACGGGGGCGGCCAGGGCGGGCGCGACGGGCGCGGCGGGCGTCGACTGCCCACGCGCGAGATCGCCGCTGCCCCCAACGGCAACCAAGAACACGGACAGGACCGAGGCGCGTCGGCGCATGACGACTTTGCTCCTACCCTGAAGGGCGACGAACGTCTACTTTGCCCGACCGTCTTGCTGCTAACGTGGCGGCGGCCCGTGACGACAGACCTGCCCCGAAAATCGTTTCCCGCCGCATGCGCCGCGCTGGCGCTGTTGCTGACCGGTTGCGGGCGACAGGGAACGCCGGCTGATCAGATTGTCGTGTTGATCGAATCGCCCTTGCCGCGCCTGGATCCGCGTTTCGCCATGGGATCGTGGGAAACGCGCGTGTCGCGACTGGTGGCGCCGGGTCTGACCGGCCTCAAAGATCTGGGTCTTGGCCCAAGCGATGGTCTGGCCGAATCGATCGTGCGCGAAGACGACGTCACCTACCTGGCACGCCTGCGATCCGGGGCGCGTTTCCCCGACGGACGCGCAGTCGACGCCGAGGATGTTCGCTATACCTTTGAATCGATCCGACAGCCGGCGCTTGGCAGCCCGTTTCGCAAATCGTGGGAAGACATCTTGGCGCGCGTCGAGATCGTGGACGCCCGTACAGTGCGCTTTCACCTGGTGCGGCCCCGCGCGCCATTCGTGTCGGATCTCGAAGTCGGCATCGTTGACCGCCGCGCTGCCGAGCCAGTCGATCAGGCAGTCATAAACGCGGCGAAACAGGGTCTGCCCCCGCCCGTGCTGAACACCGCCACTGAAGTCGTCGGCGCCGGCCCGTATCGAATCGTCGCGCGCGGGGCTGATTTCGTGTCGCTTGAGGCGAATTCCTTTGCGTACGCGCGCGCCGCGACGCCGCGCCTGTCGGTGCGGACGATCCGCGATGACAATTCGCGTGTATTGGCCCTGATGGGTGGGTCTGCCGACGTCATTGAGAATGGCGGCATAACGCCGCTGGTGCTGGAGACGCTGGAGGCGGACCCGAAGCTTGAGGTTCGCTACGGCAAAAGCGCGACCATCACCTATCTGGGCTTCAACATGCAGGATCCGGTGCTGCGCGACGTGCGCGTCCGGCAGGCGATTGCGCTGGCGATCGATCGTGAACGCATCGTCGCAGCCAAGTTCCGCGGCCGGGCCGTCATCGCGACGTCGCTGCTGGACACGGCGAATCCCTATTACGAGCCGGGGGTGCGCAAGTGGCCCTTCGATCCGGCCGCCGCGCGCAAGCTGCTGGACGAGGCGGGGTACCCTGATCCCGATGGTGACGGGCCGCTGCCGCGCCTGACGTTGACCTGGAAGACCAGCGCCATGCGCTTCCGCGTCGCGCTGGTGCAGGTGATGGCGCGGCAACTGGGCGACGTGGGCATCGCCGTGGACGTGCGCCCTTTCGAATTTGCCACCTTCATGGACGATGTGCGCAAGGGCAACTTCCAGCTGTTCGCCCTGCAACTGACCGACGTTGTCGAGCCCGACTACCTGCGCGCGGTTCTGCATTCGTCGCGCATCCCGACACCCGCCAATAGTTTCGGCGGCACCAACCGCTTTCGTTATCAGAACCGCGAAGTCGACGGGTGGCTGGACCAGGGCGCCGCAACGGCAGACGTCGCTGTCCGCCGCGCGATGTATGCGAACGTGCAACGTGTGCTGGCGCAAGAAATGCCGCTTTTCCCCCTGTGGCACGAGGACAACATACTGGTGCACCGACGAGAACTGCGCGACGTCGCGTTACTGAAGACGGGCCGATTCGAGGGACTGCTGGGCGCGCACAAGGTCGCCGTCCATGGGCATGGGGGTAACTGAAATGGATCTGTTCTCGCGCGCGGCGGTCAGGGACAGGCGCGGGCAGCCGCTGGCCGAACGCATGCGGCCGCGCACGCTGGCTGAATTCTTTGGTCAGGAACACATCCTTGGCCCAGGAAAGTGGCTGCGGCGGATCATCGAGACCAAACAGTTATCGTCGCTGATCCTGTGGGGCCCGCCCGGCACCGGCAAGACCACGTTGGGGCGGCTGCTGGCGGCGGAGGCGGGTGCGCAGTTCGTTGCGCTGTCGGCGGTGATGTCCGGGGTCAAGGATCTGCGCGAGGCCGTTGCCGAGGCGGCGACGCGGTTGCAACAGCGGGGCGAACGGACGGCGCTGTTCGTCGACGAGATTCACCGTTTCAACAAAGCCCAGCAGGACGCTTTGTTGCCGCACGTCGAGGCGGGCACGGTCGTTCTCATCGGCGCCACCACGGAGAATCCATCGTTCGAGGTCAACGCCGCGCTGCTGTCGCGGGCCAAGGTGGTCGTGCTGAAGCCGCTGGACGCGGTGCAGGTCCGCCGAATCGTCGACGCGGCCATTGCTGATGGCGATCGGGGCCTGGGCAAAGAGCCCCTGGACGTCGCGCCCGAGGTTCGCGACCTTATCGCGCGCGAGGCCCAGGGCGACGCCCGGCGCGCGCTGGCCACCGTCGAGGCGGCCGCCGCCGTTCCCGCGCCGGATGCGCAGGGCCGCCGCGTGATCGACAAGGTGGCTGTCGAAGAGGCCCTGCAGCGACGCGCGCTGCTGTACGACAAGGCGGGCGACGAACATTACGGCGTCGTCAGCGCGCTGATCAAAAGCCTGCGCGGCAGCGATCCCGATGCGGCCGTGTACTGGATGGCGCGCATGATGGAGGCGGGCGAGGATCCCATGTTCGTGCTGCGCCGCCTGGTGATTTTTGCCGCCGAGGATGTCGGCAACGCCGATCCGCAAGCGCTGGCGGTCGCCGTGTCCGCGATGGACGCCTTTCGTTTCGTCGGCCTGCCCGAGGGCCTGTTGCCCATGACCCAGGCGGTGCTGTATTTGGCGGCCGCGCCCAAGAGCAACACGGCTGTCACTGCGTACGCCAACGCCAAGGCCGACGTCGACGCGCACGGCGCCCTGCCGGTGCCCGCGCACTTGCGCAACGCCAGCACGGCGCTGGGCAAGTCGCTGGGCCTCGGCGACAATTATCAATACCCGCATGACTTCGAGGGGCATTACGTCCCCGGCGAACAGTACCTTCCCGATGCGCTTGCGGGACGTCGCTACTACCAGCCGTCGTCCACATCGACGGGCCGCGAGCGCGAAATCGCCGAACGCCTGGCCGCGTTGCGCGCGCTACCGAAGGCGCCGCGACGGGGCTGAAGATCTGCAAAATCTAGTTCGCTGGGGCGTTCACAATTCGACCTGGGCGCCGATCTCGACCACGCGGTTGGCGGGGATGGCGAAGAAGTCACTTGCGGGTCGGGCGTTGCGCGACAGGAACGAGAACAGCCGCTTGCGCCACCGGGGCATGCCACCGGCGTTTCCGGCGATCAGTGATTCGCGGCCGACATAGTAACTGGTGTCCGCCTCTTTGATGGTCAGGCCGGCGCGGCGGCACAGTTGCACGACCGAATGCATGTCGGGGGTTTGCATGAAGCCGTAATGCGCGGTGACGGCCCAGAACCCCTCGCCGAAATTCTTGAAGTGAATGCGATCGTCTGACGGAACGTCGGGAACGTCGTCGGTG